>JAZRSE010000001.1:0-3771 GCA_045651305.1 Candidatus Scatosoma sp.
TTTATTTATTCCAACGTATATTCCAACTCGCTATAAAGATATTCCACGTCAAACACTCCGTTATCTTTCAAGACTATTTTCGTCGAGCCAAGCATTTCCTTATCGTGATACGAATCCCCGCCCGTTTTCAAGCCGTATGTAAATCGAACACCTTGATAGGTGGTACTCGTGGCTATTTCGTGGTTATGCCCAAGGAAAATCCCTTTACAGTTATTTTCCTTGGCGATAGCGAAAAATCCGTAAGGCGAATAAACCCCGTTATGTTCTTCCTTGAATATCCCAAAGTTCGTGCCGTCGTCATAATATTCGCCCATCTTCATGTCTTCGGGAATACTTCTCAATACCGTAGCGGGCGCTATGTGCATAAAGCCAAGCACGGGCACATCTCCGTAAGCCTTTTTAGCCTTAGCATAGCTTTCGTCAAACCATTGTACTTGGTCTTCTTGCAAGCCACAACTATCCACGATTTTATCAAAGTTTACGTTGTCGGGAGTCAAGCCCATATCTTCCCTTTCTCTTACCACGCAACCGTTGGTATCAAACATATAAAACAAATACTTTTCTTCCCCGTCTTGGCGGATAAGTACGTTATAGTTAGAATTCCCCGACACGTTACCACGATTGAACACGCAATATTCGCTCTCTTTCAACCTTTCAATTTGCCAATCAACGCCTTTTTTACTCTCGTTGTCGTGGTTACCAAAAATGCAAAGCCAAGGAATTTCATAGGAATCGATTTTCTCAATCAGTTCCAACCAAGCCGAACCGTCGTCGTCCGTTTCGCCCAACACGTTATCCCCCGTCAAAACGAGCAAATCGGGTTTGCTACGCTCCACCGCTTCGTCGACGTATTTCCAAACTCGTTCTTGCCTATCCAAAATACAAGCAGGGTCGTAAAATGCAAAATACAACTGCGCGCAACGCATTTCACTTCGCGCGTCGTACAAATCAGTCAACTGTAAATCGGCAAGTTGCAACACGCGTATTTCTCTCCCCTTCTTAAAATCAAGGCAAAAATCAACGCCGTTTTCCCCATTTAATTCCGGCAACTCGTATTTCAACGGCTTATTTTTCGAGCAAGCTAAAAAAGGGAAGGACAAAACCAAAAATAGCGCGCATAAAACAAGCGATAATTTTCGTATCATACCGTTCCCCTTTTTTAGAAATTGTTGCTTTTATTTTATCAAATCTTTAATCACTTCGCCCGCAAGCGTAAGCCCCGCCATAGGCGGCACGAAAGAGATACTTGCAGGAACGGGTTTTTCGCCGTTATTTTCGCTTATTCCAACGATTTTCGGCTCTTCCCTCGAATACACCACTTTCACGTGTTCTACGCCCCGTTTTTTGAGTTCTCGGCGCATAACGCGTGCCAAGGGGCAAACGCTCGTTTTCGTAATATCCGCCACCTCAAAAGGCATACTGCCAAGCTTATTTCCCGTACCCATGGACGAGATTACGGGCACTTTTAACGCCGTGGCTCTTTCAATGATTGACAGCTTTCCGCTCACCGTGTCAATGGCGTCCACCACGTAATCGTACATAGAAAAATCGAACGGGGTTTCGGGCAGGAAAAATATATTATGCACGCCAACTTGAATATTGGGGTTAATATCCTTTATTCTTTCCGCCATTACTTCCGTTTTCAAACGCCCCACCGTGGAGGAAAGCGCGATAATTTGACGGTTGATATTGCTTTCGCTTACACAGTCGTTATCAATCAAATCGAGCTTGCCTACGCCCGCGCGAGCAAGCGCCTCTCCGACGTACCCGCCCACACCGCCAACGCCAAACACGGCAACGTGCGCTTTTTTCAATTTTTCAAGCGCCTCCGCGCCTATCAGCTTTTCCGTCCGTGAAAACATAGTCCTTTCCTTTTAGCTTGCCCAAGCGTCGGGCATAGTACGGTTTTGCTTAAACCAATCGGTATCCTTTAACAACGTGGCGTTATTCGAACAACGCATCGTAACAGAGCCTTGTTTGCTCATCACTACGATATTGCCGTTCATAGATTCGTAACCCTTTTCCGTTTCGTTGGCAAGCGTCGTTACGTACACGTTCTTCGTGTATTTTGCCACTCTATCCACAAACGCTTGCGTGGGGAAGGTGTTTTCGGGTTTTGCCTTGTATTCGTCGCTACCCGCGCAACAGCATACGCACACGATATCGGGGCGAATTTCCGCAAGCAATACGTCCGTGCTGGACGTTTTACTGCCGTGGTGTCCGCCTTTGAACAACTTGCATTTCGGCAAATCGTTTTCTTCCACCAACGATGCCTCGCCGTCCTTTTCCAGGTCGCCCGTGAAAAGGTAATTATTCGTGCCGCCCTCGTACGTTTCCGTCAAAAGCATACATACGGAGTAATCGTTTTCGTCCTCCGTTTCCTCTTCGTAGAACTTTTGATACAAGAAGTTCATCGTGATACCGCCGCCAAGCGTATAACTTCTTTGCGCGCCGCTCACGTTGTTCCAACAATCGAGCACGGTGTAATGCGCCGCCCCTTCCGCCACTTCTTTATTGCGAGCCGAAACGTAGTTTTGGTACGTTTGCGTATTTTTATTCGTCTTTGCGAAATCAATAATCGTGCCGCACTTAAAAGCGTCGAAAACGCCGGGGAACGCCGCAATATGGTCTTGGTCGGCGTGCGTAGCAATCACGTATTCCAACGTTCCGTCCGTGCAGAACTGATTAACGTAAGAAATAATCGTCGGCGCGGAATTGGAGCGCGAGCCTGCGTCTATCAAAACTTCGGTGTTGCCCACTTTAATCAAAGTGCAATCGCCCGTGTATTCATTGCCAAGTTCCAAGAAATGTACGCTTAAATCGTTAGACTTAATATCCGCAATCGCTTCTTCGTCAAAAGCGCCGCCCTTTGCGTCCAATTCTTCTTGCTGTTGGGGGATAATTTTATCCAAGAACGGGATATGAATAATCCCTTTCCAATGCAAAAAGCAACAAACGCCTATCGCAACCACTATCAAAAGAATAATGGTAATTAAGACGGGATGTTTTTTCGCTACTTTTTCCACCTCTCGGCGTTGTTTTTTCGTCATTTTCTTTGCCATACTCTCCCTCAAAAAAACGAAAGGCTGTCGCCCTATTGCAGGCGACAGTCTTCTTATTTGTTATTTGTCAAATACCCTTTCCATTCGATTACATAGATTCGTGAATCGTTCTGGAAATAACGTCGTCTTGCTGTTCTTTCGTAAGTTTGATGAAGTTTACAGCATAGCCGGATACACGGATGGTGAGCTGGGGATATTTTTCAGGATGCGCTTGCGCGTCCAAAAGCGTTTCACGATTGAAAACGTTTACGTTCAAGTGGTATCCGCCGTCGCTAACGTAACCGTCTAACATATTTACCAAATTGTCAACTCTGTTCGACATAATATTATCTCCTTTTCTTTTATTTTATGATTTTTTTCTATCGCTTGCGCCTACTGTTTTTCAAGCAAGCGCAAACGGTAATTTTTGCAAATTAGTCCTCTTTACCAAGCGAACCGGGCGTAATCGAGAAGGTGTTGGAAATACCGTCTCTCGAATATTCGTAAGGAAGTTTTGCAACCGATTCAAGCGATGCAAGCGCACCGTTGCAATCTCTGCCGTGCATAGGGTTCGCACCGGGAGCAAGAGGCGTACCGCCACGTCTGCCGTCGGGCGTGTTACCCGTCTTCTTACCATATACAAGGTTGGAGGTAATCGTGAGGATGGACGTCGTAGGTACGGAGTCACGATACGTGTAATGGCTCTTAACCTTGTTCATAAACGTCTTCA
>JAZRSE010000002.1:0-12932 GCA_045651305.1 Candidatus Scatosoma sp.
TTTATTACTCCTTATAATCTATATAAGCGTTTAATGAGGAATATTTTATCCTCTTTATGGACTTCTTTGTCTATTCGATTAGAATTCTACGTTAGGAATCAGCTTTTCCATGATATATTTAATACCTTGGATAATAGGAATACCTACGATACTGCAAATTACACCAGCCGCAGCTGCATCGTACAAGCGGTTGTTGTTTACCTGTTCAACTATGTAATATGCCAAGGTGTACGTAGAGTTGTTAGGTCCACCCTTCGTCAACAACATCGGTTGCAAGAAGAGCGTAAACATAACCATAGAACCCGTTACGAACAACGTCGATACCGTCGAGAAGATAAGAGGAACTACGATTTGGATAAATTCGCGGAACATACCGATCCCGTCGATTTTACCCGCCTCAAATACTTCGGTGGGGATTCTCGCAATCGTACCAGAAAGCAAGAGTACGTTATAACCGATACCTGCCCACAAACAGTACACGAAAATCATTACCATTGCCGTACCTTCCGTACCAAAGAAACCGTTTTCGGGCAAGTTAAAGCCTATTTTGTCCATTACGCTGTACAAAGGGCCAAACGTGTTATCGAACATGAATTTGAATACCATGGTCAATACAACAACGGAAATAATGTTGGGCAAGAAGAATATAATACGGAATACCTTTTCCATAAATACTTTCTTAAATAATAAGTACGCGCACACGATAGATATCGGCAACAGTATAAAGTTGTTAAACACGAAGAATAACAACGAGTTGATAACCGCGTGCTTTAATTGCCCCGATTCGGATGCGAACGCCTTGAAGAAATTCAAGTAGTTTCTCATACCAACGTATACTTCATCGCCCGTTCTAAACGAAAAGCCTTGGAAGGATTTGATTACCGTATTAAAGTTGATATACACCCAGAAAATAAGGAAGTGCAAAATAGGATAAGCAAGCATGCTTATAATAAATATTTTGCGTTGTCTTGCCATTTTTCTTTTTTCGGGAATAACAGGCTTATATTCCTGCTTATTCTCTCCAAACAAAATCGGCTCCAAGTCCTTGTAATCCACTTCAATATTGCTACTCACGGGAGTACCAGAGTGCATTTCTTTGTTTTCCATAGACAAAAGCTCCTATTGATTTCGTAGTAGTTTTTTATAGTCCCTCTCCAAAGACTTTTTTTAACGGCTATGCCGTGTGCGTTACTTTTTGATGGTGATAAATGCGCCGTCACCGGGCGATAACGTCAAACGGAATTCTCCGTTATCGTTTTTCAGTTTCGTTTTCTTACCTGCCTGCGTTACGTTGATTTTGCTAACGCCGTTTAAGGTTAAGACAACTTCGCTATTTACAAGCAAAGACGGGTCTGCGTGGTTGGCAATGAAAAACGCATTTTTTCCTGCTTTATTTTTCAAAACCCCTACGAGCGTATCCTGCGTTGCCGTTACTTCTTTTATAAGCTCGTGTTTCGTCAAAGGATTTTTCAACGTTTTATAGAAAGAATTTTCTTCCTTCGCTTGACTGCCCGATACGGGGATTACACCGTCGTAATCGTACGTCACGAACTCTTTTTCAAACGTTTCGATTTCCTTATGAATTTTTTGTGCGTTGTAGTAGATATCCGTCGGTTTCCCCTCGGGGGTTAAAAACGCGTCCGTTACCGTCAACAACTTGTCTTCCGTGGGCGGCCAATAGCAAAAATGCTGAATACCTTTTACGCCGTAAGCAAAGCAACCCATAATTTGCCAACGAAGACCTGCATCGTCGGGGCGGCGGTGCCAACGGGAATAGCTCATCGATTGGATAAACGTCCAAAGGGGTACGTCTTTCTTTTTCGCCGCTTCCGCGCACAATTCCAAATTATACAAGTAATCTTTTTGCAACGTGGGGTTTCCATCGTCGTCGTACATAAGCGGATACAAATCGTACGACAAGCGTTTTACGTCCATTTCCATAAACGCGCCCAAGTAATCCTTTTCAAACGTTTCCCCTTCCGCAAGCTTACAATCAACGGGCGCAACGTGGACGGGAAAAATATTCATAAAACAGTCGTTTTTCGGTAAATATTTATCCCAAACGTCGATAATTTGTTTACACCAAGGCAAATCCTCTTTATTCGGCTCGTCTTTCATAAGCACGCCTTTGAAAGATTTGTATTTCGTATATTTCTTTAAGTATTCTCGCGTGGCGTTTTCGTCGCCGGAAAGCATTAAGTCTTTTATCTTGGTATCCCAAACGTAGAAACCCACCCCTGCCTTTTCGGCGTGTGCAAGCGCCCTCTCGTTGGGATTTTTACCGTCTATATCCACGGCGCTGCGTTCGTATATCGCATACGCGGCGCGGATACCGCTTTCTTTCAATAGTCTATATTGTTCTAACGTACAAAAGTCTTCACCGCCCACCTTTTGTGCAGGTTTGGGCGAAACCCACGCGCCGATATGAATACGCTTTTGCGTTTTACCTACGCTTTTTTTCATAAATCAAGAACTCCCATTTTTATTCGGTCACTAATTTGTAGGAATCCCACCATTCATTCAATACGTATGTAGCACATCTCGAACAAGCCTCTGCCGCCGTATATGCGCCGGAAATCATACCAACGTAAGGGCTACCAAGGTCGGGCCATTTACCAAAGATACTTACCCATTGAATCGGGTTGGAAGAATAGTGGTAAACGGTTTGGCTCGTTCTATAAATGTCGATACACGATTTCGAGAAATTGGACAAATTCATTTCATCCAAATTCAATTCGTCAACGTATTGGAAAGGACGAAGACCGCCCGTGATACGCGTAAACGTTTCGCAAGCCTCGCGGGAGTTGATGTATTTCATAAACTCCATAGCCGCGTCGATATTGGGTGCGTTTTTAGGTACGCAGAAGAAGTCGCCTGCCGAGGAGGCGTTGATGGGGATATATTCGCCCGTTTCCGCATCTCTTTGCGCGTCTTCCAAATACGGCGTACGCATCATACGCATTTCAAAGCCTTCGGGCATAACGTTCGCCATTTCTTGTTCGAGCCAAGCGCCGTTAGGCATCATCGCCGCTTTACCGTTGATAAACGCAAGCTGTGCAACCGTGTATTCCGCACCGACTGCACCCGAAATAGAGTTCTTCGGGAAACCGATGTTGTTTTCATTTACAATCAAGTTACTGTAAACTTCCAACGCCTTTACGCGCCCCTCTTGTGCATAAACGAGAGGCGAACCGTAATCGGTAGCAACAACTTCATCGTTTTCAAACCTGAACGTGCCGTCCTCGTTGCGAGGTGCGCCGAAGTTGAAGAAATCCTGGAAAGCCTCCGCGCCTTCGTATTGCGCCCACCAGTTTTCTACGACGAAATCCCAATACGATGCGTATTTACCCGACCAAGCGAACGGAGCGATATCGTTGTTCTTATCGCTATCGTTATTACAAGGCAACGCGTTGATTTCAGCGCAGAGCGCATACAACTCGTCCACCGTCGTAGGAACTTCCCAATCGTTTTCTTGGAACATGTTATAGTTGTAGATAAGGCCGTTTGCGCCGTCCGTCCAAGGCACTACATAATAATGTCCGTTTACACGGCCATAATCACGAAGACCCTCGTTCATAAAGCCTGCAATCGTGTTGCCTCTTTCAATCTTCGTTTGATAAATGGCATCAAGTTCAGCCAAGTACCCACGGGCAGCCCATTCTTGCCAGTTGGTATCCAAACTGAAAAAGATATCAGGGACTTCGTTGTCCGTCGCCAAACGAGTACCGATTTCCGCCGTCATCGTCGGTTCGCCTTCCAACTGGAATTCGTAATCCATATTAGGATACTTTTCCTTGAAGTCTTCGCACCATTGTTCCAAGAATGCACGACCGTAGCCCGTTTCCGCAAACGCAATCCAAATTACGTTTGCACCCGTCAATGCATCGCAGCCTGCAAAAGCTGCTGCCGTAGATGCGGCGAGTACGCCCGTCAATGCACAGGAAATAATACGTTTTTTTGTTGCCATATCATCTTTCTCCTTCTAAAAATGCTGATTTTTCAAAACTTTCAACGCAATAAAACACTCAAACGCGCTTTACATACGCACGTGTACTTGCGCGCATAATGACACAATCCTACATTATGCAGTATGATTTTATCATAAAAAAAAGTTAGATACAATACCTAAAATTCTAACATAGTGTATTATTCTAACTTTTTTTTTGTTATTCAATTATTTCGTATCGCCCTCTTCGTCGATATACTCGGGCAAGTCGTAAGAATACAATCGGTGTTCAAAAAGACTGTGATAATATTTACCAGGGGAAACCCGCTCCACTTTTTTGAACACGGCGATAAAGTATTTCACGTTTTGGAAACCGACCATTTTGGACACTTCCGCCACCGTGAATTTGTTTTGAGAAAGCAATTCTTTTGCGTGGCGGATACGCACGTTTCTCAAATGCTCCACCACCGTTAAACCGCGTACCTGTTTATAAATTCTGCTAATATAATTTTCGTGCAAAACCAACAAATCGGCGACCGTCGTCATCGTAATCGGCTGCATATAATTTTTCTCGATATATTCGTCTATTCTATCGCAATAAAGCTGCACTTTATTCTTCTTGTCTACCGCATTTCCTTTCAGTAATTCCACCTGCGCATTGGCAAGTTCTACAAAGAAATTCCAAACGTGAGAAGAGGCGTTTGCGTTGACGTATTCCCCCATGCCGTCGTACTTGTGGACAAGCTGTTTTATCTCGTGATAAGCGCGCTGTGTGGGAACGATTTTCCCTACCCTATAAACGAATAATTTTTCCACGTCAACGTATTGATAGTTATTCGAACGCTCGAACTGGATATCCCTTTGGGATATCAACCCGTCCGTTCCCTCGTCCATAAAGAAACTGAAAAGGGTCGTCGTCGTATTTTTGTGGATAACCGTACAAGCCGCGCTATTACGGGGATAAATACAATATTCTCCGCCCGATAACGTGTACTTTTCGCCGCTATCGAAAACGACGTCCATTTTTCCCGTATCTACGTAACGCACAACGACGTATTCGTTATTCTCTATCCTATCCTTCCGTTGCGTCGTATCGCTGCTTGTTACCGCAAAGCTAACGCGCGGCAACGACTTCGTTTTTAAGGCATAAATTTTCTTCTCGTTCTTCACTTTTTTATCCACTTTTTAGCACCTTTATCCGCCGTATTTTGACCGTACTTTTATTGTACCTTTTTTTAATAATTTTTGCAATACCAAAATTCTAAAAAAGTACAATTTTACAACTATTATAAAAGGGGCTTGTAAAAAAATCACAAGCCCCTTTTGAGATTTAATTTATTTTATGCAACAACGGGCAAAACCGACTTATTTTTGTTGCAAATATTTATCAAATACGTAGCAAACAACCGCCGACCAACCGTGGCAAAGACTGCCTGCGTCGCTGAAATCCGCCTCGCCGAGGCTCGTTTCCCAATAGCTGGTTGCACCTTGGAAAAGCATACCGCCGAAAATTTTACAAACGTCGTTTACACACCAATCCACGTCGCCTTGGCAAGCCATTATCGCGTCGTACTTGAACTGTAACGCGGCAAACGTCATATCAATCACCTTGCCGTCGGGATTTTTCAATACTTCGCAAAGGTAAGATTTTCTCTCCTCTTTTACGCCCTCGGTAAGGAGCGCCGCAGCCTGCGTATGTGCGTGCCAACCGTATCTTTCACCGCCCTTGATAAAGGACGCGTACAAGCCTTTTTCTTCGTCGTAGAACGTTTCTACCGCCGCGCAAACTTTCTTTGCGTAAGCCGACCATTTTTCCGCCGCGCTAGCGTTGCCAACGCGCGCTTGCAACTGTGCCACGCCTTTCGACGCCATATACGCAAGCACCGTCAAAATACAGTCGCTCCTCTCCTCCAATTCATACTCGCGGAAGATATCCCCACCGTCCAAGCCGTCGCACCACTCGTAGAAGTTCCAATACGCCGTTTCTTTCAAACAACCCACGCCCGTTTCCGTCGTTCGGGAGGCGAAGTTATCCAAAATACGTTCCGCATACGGGAGCATTTCCTTTACAAACGCCTCGTCGTAATCTACTTGCGCGTTTTCGTACAACGCAATCGTCCAATACAAACTGAACGACGGGATACAAATAGACGACGTGCAGGGTGCGCAAAGAGAGAGCAATCCGTCCTCACGCGTGGAATACGCTTGCAAACGGAGCACCGCTCTTGGCAAGGTATATTCTTCAAACGCGCCGTAACCGAAGAGCATTTGGTTGCGCCCGTCCATACCGTACAACGCCTGTTCACGCCAAGGACAATCCTCGTAATGTTCGTGTGCGCATAATTGCATCGTTCTTCTGCCCGTTTCGTAGATTTTATTAAGCAATCTATCGCCAAAATCCTTTTTAGGCATTTTGAACGGATAGGTCGCCTCACGAACGGTCAAGTAATTTATCGTAACGCTATCCGCCTCTACGAACAAGCCGAGATAACGGCAACCCAAGCGGTGAATATACCCCTCAAACGAGTTTTCCCCTTTCACAAACGAATATTGCGCAGCGAAATTACGCCCCTCGCGCTCTGCGCGGATACGCAAATCGGCGAGGTGTTCCCCCCAAACGAGGATACCTTTACAAGCCTTTTTCAACGCAACGGAGAACACGGGATAGCCGCTTGTTTCCTTTTGCAAATCAATGATAACGAACACGCCGTCGCCGCCCTTTGCGCTAAACGTTACGGGAGCGTGCAAATCGGCAAACTGAATTTTATCTTTATCCGTCATATCCGCGAAACGCAAAGTGGAAAGCCAAGCGTTTTGCGCCTTTTCGCCTATCGTTTTTCCACCGCGGTATTTGAAAATACCTTGCGCGGACACCACCGCAGGCATAGGCTTTGCAATTTTCAAAGCAGGGATAGGACGGGATACAAGCGTGTTTTCTACGCCCGTCAAACGAGCCTTTTTCCAAGCGTTTCCCTTGTCGGCGAAATTATAGTTCCAACCATAGCCAAGCTGCGCCGTAATAATACAACCTGCCTCATATCCTTTCGCTTTACGGCAAAGGGTGTTTTCGTTCGATTCCGCAAGCGTTTTGCCTTCGTTTTCTACCTCAAAAGCTACGCCTGCCGTTTGCGTACGGCAAGAGGAGAAATCTTCCCCCATATGGTATGCCGTAATCAACAATTCGTTGTCCCCTTTCTTCATAAACGAGGTAATATCTACGCTATCAACGCTCTTATAAAAAGGTAAATCGGCGTATTGGCAGTTGCTTACCAAAGCACCGTTGATATACGCCTCGTACTTATAATCGGCGGACACGCGCAACGTAACGGCGCCCCCCTCGTAAGCAAAGCAGGACGTAAACTGCGCATAGCTATTTTTCTCTTCATTTTCAAGCCAAATAAACTTCATTTCATCCGTTTCCTTTGTCGATTTTTTATCTTTAATATAGTATCATAGCTTGCTTGCCTTGTCAAGACGCAAGTGCGTTTTTTTTGCGGATAAGTATAAAATAACAAACTTTATCCGTTTTTTTGATTGTTTATCAAAGAAAAAAGGAAAACCGCCGTGAATTTAGCTTTCACGGCGGTTACTTTTATACGTTATTTTGTTTCCAACCAAACGCTGATATTACAATCATCGCTGTCGTATTCTTTACCAACGTGCGCGTAGTCGCAAAGGGAAATTTCGCCCTCTTCCGTTTGCAATTTATATGCGTAATCGCAATCGAAAATCTTATTTTCATACGTCGTTACCACAACGTTTTCGGGCAACGCAATAGCATCCGCGATATCTTCGCCCAATTTTTGGTCGCGTGCGAGTACGTAAGGACCTTTCTTAAACGCAATTTTACCGTTGTATTTCAACATCTTTACGCCTGCGTTAAAGGTTACGTCCACAATGCAGTCTTTCACGTCAACGGCGATATATCCGTCCTTCTCGTCCGTAGCCACTTCAATACCGTCAACGAATACCTGATAGCCTTTCGTCCACTTGGGAATACGCAATTTCAACGAGAATTCGTTTTCATTTTCAACGGCAATTCTTACGGCGAACGTGTACTTATCACGCATAAGTTGCATACGGCAATCATCCGTTTCCACCGTCAAATCTTCGTACAAGTTTACAACGTATCCGTCTTCCGCTTTCATTACGGCAAACAATTCTTCCATTGCAATACCTGCAACACCGATACAAGCGCAGCAACCGTAAGTTTGCTCGTCTTCCATAACGTTAAAGCCTGCAATCAACTGTCCTCTACGCGCGTTTACCAAGGGGCTGTAACTGTCGAAAGGCAAAATTTGACGTTTGCCCTCGTATTTAGGCCATTGTTCAATCGGCAACGACCCGTCTACGCCGCGAGGGTCCCAGTTTTCCGCGCGAACGGAATATTGCTCTTTGTTATTAACGCTACCGTTCATTGCATTGAGCGACGCGCATTCCAACCAATCCGCATATTTTGCGTCACCCGTGATTTCAAGCAAACGGAAACAAAGGTTCATCCAAACGGCGGTAACGCACGTTTCCAAAACTTCCTTTTCCGAATATTCCGTTTGACCGGGCGCACCGTGACTGAAAAATTCCCCTTCATAGCCAGCCGTACCGATAACCGTGATTTCGTTATCGTAAACCAAGTTGGCAAACTTGATTACCGCCTCCAAATGCGTGGGATTGCCCGTAACCGTGTAAAGTTCCAAAAGACCTTGGAAACAGCTCATCATTTCATACGCTTTGGGGTGCGCGTACTTGTGGGGAGGCACGCCCTTTAAGCTGAGTTCAATCAAGTTCGCACCGTCGCAAAGCCCCGTGCTAACGATGTATTCCGCAAATTCGAGGTATTCAGGTCTGCCCGTGATTTTATAAAGCTTTACGAACGGCTCTAAAATCGAGCAAGAGTTCATCGTGCCCCAAGCGTCGCTCGTCTTCAAAATAGGCGTTTTGCCCTCGCCCTCGCCAACGTGTTCTACAATGTAATTTGCGTGTCTAACAATCGCCGCAAGGAGTTTTTCCTTGAACGCCTCGTCCTCGCAAGCGTCGTAGAAATAGAGGTTGCCCAAAATAATATATTTTCTCGCCCACATATCCCAACCTTGGAATTCCATTTCAACGGGATAGGTGGAAATTCTACCGTTTTCTTCTTGCGTGGAAAGCAAATCCTCAATCGTTTCCTTCATCGCGTCGTAAATGGCAGGATTTTTCGTTGCCTTGTAGAGCATTGCCGCGCCGCGCATTGCCTTGCCCCAATATTCCCCACGCCAACGCCAATCGTTGTCCGTTTTGTTGCGGAATTGATTAACGAATAATCTCCAAACGTCGCCGTTCGTAACGTGTTTATCCACAAGATATTTTTCCAATTCGCCTATGTAACCGCCAAAAGACATCTTACCGTTCAAGCAAGTGAAAACGTCATTTCTAAACATACTATTTTCCTCTTCTTCTCTTATTAACGCGTTTTACCACGTATTGCACACTATTATAATATATATATTTATATTTGTCAATAGCGAAAATAATGTATCTTACTGTATATTTATCCTTTTTTCAGGTAAATTCGTCTTTAATCTTTCCCCTCGCGGAATATTTTTCTTCGCCACGTATTCCAAGATAATTTGAAAATCCATACCGCTACCATCAGCCGATTTTATCAGCGTAAACTCCTTCATATCCAAAAAGGGTTTATAACCAAAAAGGCTCTATTTGAAAGGGCTCTCGCGCTCTTTTTTAAGGGATTATTGTTGCGGAACTACCGCATAAAAACACAAATCTTCCTCGCCAACATTGACAAGCGAGTGTTCGCTACCCTTGGGGCAATAATGGCAATCGCCTGCCGATAAACGCTCTTCCTCGCCGTCGCAAACCGCTTTGCCGTTGCCCGACAAAATAAAAATTACCTCCGCCGTAGGCACGTGTCTATGCAGACCGATAGACGAGCCTTTTTCCAATTTACCGCGCAATATTTTCATCTTTTCGTCCGCGAACATATTGGTAATCAACGCGCCCTCGCCGCCGTAAAAATTAGGCAATTTCTTTTCTTCTATTTCATCAAATTTAATAATCATCTTTCACCTCTTCCAAGCTGTTTTTTCCACGCCGCCACCTCTTCGCTTGTGGCTTTTCGTAGCACCTTTTTCTCCTCGTTTGGCATATACGGGATATCCTCGTCGTCGTAAAAACGCGCGCAATCTACGTATACGATTTGCTCCAACCTACGTTTGCCCATACGCACCCAAACGTAATCGCCCGTTCTTGTCGATTTCCTATCGTCCAAGTACCAATAATTGCAACCCGTATAGCCTTGTGGACTAACACCGACGAGCAGGTATTTCCCTCGCTTTTTATCAAACCTTGTAAACTCTTGGTAATATTCTTCTCTTAAAGCGTTCGCAAACGATTTGATTTGCTCTTTTCGCAAAAGAAGGGTATAAACGCCGCCTAAAAAGCTATCCTTCTCGCGAAACAGTAGACGAATAGCCATAACGCAATCGTTATTACGGCGTTCTTCTCTCGAAACCTCTTCGCCGTTTCTCGTATATGGATAAAAATCCACCGCGATACCCGCCTTTTCAAAGGACAAACTGTATTCCTTTCCATAGCCGCCAGCCAACAAGCGGAACATAGAGAAAAGCCAATTTTCCATATCCTCACGAGTTATATCCGCGCCCTCGTATTGATAGGAAAGGAAATTGTTTTCAACCCCTATCCTTATCTTGACGAAAAAACCGTTTGCGCGTCTATCCAACGGCAACACGTCGCAAACGAATTTCGTGCCTTGTAAAACAAGCTGTGCCACGTCAATCTTCCTCTCTTTCTAAATAAAAACTCATTGGGCGAAACCCGTCGTTACAAGAAACAAGCGCCGAAAAGGGATTTTTCATCCAGCCGTTGAAAAAGTTTCCCTCGCCGTTTACGAGCTTTTGCACGAAAGGAGCAATACTCTCCCAAGCGCTTTCACAAAGCCCGTCGGGACGAGCGCCAAGCGAATAAAACGTTTGCCCGATTTGCATATCGCAAGCGTTTTCTATCGGGTTTTCGTATTTATCCATTAAATCTTTATATTCCGTTTGTCTTACTGCAACAATTTTAACTTTATACATATCCTCATTATATAATATCCCCTTTTAATTGTCAATATTTCAAGGAATTTTTTTCTTCCAAAAGTGTGATACTTGTAAAAAAGGAGAAACGGAAAAATGAAGATTACTATGGACGGAAACGCCGCGGCAAGTTACGTATCCTACGCCTTTTGTGAAACGGCAATTATCTACCCTATCACTCCCTCCTCGCCAATGGCGGAATCCGCCGACGAACAAGCCTCGCGCGGCATACCGAACTTATTTGGCAACGTACCGAAAGTAATACAAATGCAAGCGGAAAACGGCGTTGCAGGCGCTTTACACGGCGCGCTTACCTGCGGTGCGCTTGCCACCACCTATACTTGCAGCCAAGGCTTACTTCTTATGCAACCCGTTATGTATAAAATTGCAGGCGAATTGCTACCCACCGTTTTCCACGTGAGCGCAAGAGCGCTTGCCACGCACGCGTTGAGTATCTTCGGCGACCACCAAGACGTAATGGCTTGTCGGCAAACGGGGTTCGCCTTTTTATGCGCCTCTTCCGTGCAAGAGGTGATGGACTTTGCCGTAATCGCGCATATTGCCACCTTAAAAGCAAGCGTACCTTTCGTACATTTTTTCGACGGATTCCGCACCTCGCACGAAACGACGAGCATTGAAAAAATAGAATACGAGCAAATGCGGCAACTCCTCGATACAAAGTACGTTGAAAAATTCCGTGCAAGAGCGTTATCTCCGCAAAACCCGTTACAGCGAGGAACGGCGCAAAACCCCGATATTTATTTTCAAAATAGAGAAAGCGCAAACGCTTTTTATCAAGCCACCCCCAATATCGTGCAGGAAACGATGGACGAACTTGCCAAAATAACGGGGAGAGCCTATAAACTATTCGATTATTTCGGCGCAACTAACGCGGAGAACGTCGTCGTTATTATGGGCAGCGGCGCGTCGGTGATGGAAGAAACGGTGAATAAGATGATAAGCGAAGGCGAAAAGGTAGGCGCATTGAAAGTGCGTTTATACCGTCCCTTTTGCCAAGACGCTTTTATTAAGGCTATCCCTAAAACTTGCAAAAAAATAGCCGTATTAGACCGCACGAAAGAGGCAGGCAGCTTGGGCGAGCCGTTATATCTCGACGTATGCGCAAGTTTGCAAGAAAGCAATTTAAGGCATATCCAAGTCTTTGGCGGACGATACGGATTGGGCTTAAAAGATTTCACCCCGTCTATGTGCCGCGCCGTGTTTGAAAACCTGCAACGAGAAACGCCTAAAAACCATTTCACAATCGGTATCCACGACGACGTAACGCACTCCTCTTTGGATTATTCTCAAAAGTACGTCTCCTCTCCGCAAGACATCTTTGCCTGTAAATTTTACGGGCTTGGCTCGGACGGAACGGTGGGCGCAAATAAGAACTCGGTTAAAATTATCGGCAATCATACACCCTGGCACGTGCAAGGATATTTTTGTTACGATTCACGGAAATCGGGCGGCACGACAATTTCTCATTTACGCTACGGAAAAACGCCCATCCGTTCGGCGTATTTGATCGATCGGGCGGATTTCGTGGCTTGCCACAACCCTTCCTATTTAACGCGCTATGATATGCTTTCCGATTTAAAGGTGGGCGGCACGCTGCTGCTCAATTATCCGTACGTGGAAGAAAACGAGCTCGACGCATACCTGCCTGCCCCGTTTAAGCGTACACTCGCTAAAAAACAAGCCCGATTGTTCGTGATCAACGCAACGAAAATCGCAAACGAAGTGGGGCTTCAAGGCAGGACGAGTACGATTATGCAGGCGGCGTTTTTCTATCTTAATCCTGAAATTTTACCTTACGAGCGCGCCATTTCCTATATGAAAGATGCGCTTAAAACCACCTTTGCTAAAAAAGGCGAAGCCGTGGTGCAAAAAAA
>JAZRSE010000003.1:0-5998 GCA_045651305.1 Candidatus Scatosoma sp.
ACTTTAACGGAAGAAATTGCGAAAAACGTAGCGAAAGCTTTTTGCGTATGGTTAATTTCTCATACGGGCAAAACGCAAGTCACCGTGGCTGTTGGGTACGATTCCCGTATCACCTCTCCCGCTATTTGCGAGGCGGTAGCAAGCGGTATCACCGAAACGGGACACAACGTCCTTATTACGGGCTTATCCACCACGCCCTCTATGTTTGCCCTCCTCAAAGACGAGGCGAGTATGCAAGAAAAGTATTGCCACGGCTCGATTATGATTACCGCAAGCCACTTGCCTTTCAACCGCAACGGCTTAAAGTTCTTCTCGCACGACGGCGGACTTGAAAGCTCGGACGTGACGGAAATTCTTGAAATCGCGGAAACGTATCGCTTTGCCGAACCCAACGTACTTGGCGAAAGAACGGAAAAGAGTTATCTTGACGAATACGCTGCCTCCTTGGTGAATATGGTACGCACCGCTTGCGAGGAAGAACAACCCTTGCTTGGCAAAAAGATAATCGTAGACGCCGGCAACGGCGCAGGCGGTTTCTTTGCAGACAAAGTGCTTGCCCCCCTTGGTGCGGACACGACGGGTTCTCAATTTTTAGAGCCCGACGGCACGTTCCCCAACCATATCCCCAACCCCGAAAACGCGGCGGCTATGCACTCCGTTTGCGAGGCGGTTAAAAAGGCGAAAGCGGATTTCGGTATTATTTTCGACACCGATGTAGATAGAGCAGGCGCAGTAGACGAAAAGGGCGAAGAAATCAACCGCAACCGTTTGATTGCGCTCATCTCCGCTATCTTGTTACAAGAAAAACCCGGCACGATTGTCACCGACTCGGTAACGAGCGACGGGCTTGCTAAATTCATCAAAGAAAAGGGCGGCAAACATTTGCGCTTTAAGCGCGGTTATAAAAACGTTATCAACGAGGCAAAGCGCTTGAACGAACAGGGCGAATACGCTCCCCTCGCTATCGAAACGAGCGGACACGCCGCGCTTATGGAAAATTATTTCCTCGACGACGGCGCGTATTTGATTACTCGTTTATTGATTGCGCTTGCCAAAGCGAGCAAAGAGGACAAATCTCTCACCGATTTAATCAACGATTTGGAAATGCCTTTGGAAAGCGTGGAACTGCGCGCAAAATTGCCTGCGGATAGCGATTTCAAAGCGCTTGGCAAAAAACTCATCGAAGACTTCACCGCGTATGCAGGCAACCTCTACTACGCTACCCCTGCCGAGGACAACCACGAGGGTATGCGCCTTTGCTACGACGATTTGCACGGCAGCGGTTGGGCGCTTGTACGTATGAGCTTGCACGACCCCGTCGTCCCCGTCAACGTAGAGAGCAACGTGGAAAACGGCTGTATCAAAATCGTCAAAGATTTATATTATTTCTTTAAAAAATACGATTTCCTCGATATTACGCCTTTTGAAAATTATATTTCCAATTGGCGTGAAAACAAGGGAAAGGAAGTATTGGTAAAGCTTGCGTCTTACAAAAAAAATTGACGCAATAATGAATAGTGAAAATAAAAAGTTTTATATAGGAGTATTTCAATGAACGTACAAAAAACAACGATTAACGCACTTCGTATTTTGTCTGTGGACGCTATACAAAAGGCAAACTCCGGCCACCCCGGTCTTCCCCTCGGTTGCGCGCCTATCGCGTACACCCTTTTCCAAAACTTTTTGAAAGCGAACCCGAAAGATACGAAATGGGATAACCGCGATAGATTTATTCTCTCCGCGGGTCACGGCTCTGCCTTGTATTATTCCTTGTTGCACCTTTACGGCTACGATATGAGCAAGGAAGATTTAATGAACTTCCGTCAATTCGGCTCGAAGACCCCTGGTCACCCCGAATACGCGCACACGGCAGGCGTTGAAACCACCACCGGCCCTCTTGGCCAAGGTATTGCCAACGCGGTAGGTATGGCGCTTGCGGAAGCGCACCTTGCGGCAAAATACAACAAGCCCGGTTTTAACGTGGTAGACCACTACACCTACGCAATTTGCGGCGACGGCTGCTTGCAAGAAGGTATTTCCTACGAGGCTTGCTCGTTTGCAGGCACGCACGGTCTTGGCAAGCTTATCCTTTTGTACGATGATAACGACATCACCATCGAAGGCGACACCGACGTAACGTTCAAAGAAAATATCGGCGCGCGTTTCGCGGCGCAAAATTGGCAAGTTTTGCACGTAGACCTTATCTCTTCCCCCGACGACGTAGACGCGTTGACGGCGGCAATTGAAAAGGCAAAAGCAAACACCGAAAAACCCTCTATCATCATTTGCCATACCCGTATCGGCTTTGGTTCTCCCTTGGAAGGCAGCGAAAAATCGCACGGCGCTCCTTTGGGCGAGGCTAACGTTCAAAAGACGAAGGAAAAGCTCGGTTGGGAATATCCTGCGTTCGAATGCCCCAAAGAAGTATTCGACCATTGTGCAGAGGCAACGAAAGTGGCTGCAAAAGCGGAAGTTGCTTGGAAGAAGATGATGATTGATTACGAAGAGGCATACCCCGAACTTGCCGCTGAATATAAGAGCGCAATGGCAGGCGAACGCCCCAATTTCGAGGCTATGGACGATTTGTTCAACTTCGACAAACCGATGGCTACCCGTCAAACGTCCTCCGTTATCCTTAACAAATTGGCGGCGAAGATGCCCTCCCTTATGGGCGGCTCGGCTGACCTCGGCCCTTCCAACCTTACGCAAATGAAAGACACGAGCGAAGTGAAGTACGGCGATTTCTCCGCACAAAACTTCCTTGGTAGAAATATGCACTACGGTATCCGTGAACAAGCGATGGCGGCAATGGCAAACGGTATGCAATTGCATGGCGGTATCCAAGCGTACTGCGCTACCTTCTTCGTATTCTCCGATTACTGCAAATCCTCTATGCGTTTGTCCGCGCTTATGAAACTTCCCGTTGTGTATATTATGACGCACGATTCCATCGGCGTTGGCGAAGACGGCGCTACCCACCAACCCGTTGAACAACTCATTATGCTCCGTTCTATCCCCGGCATGAAAGTATATCGTCCTGCGGACGGCAAGGAAACGGCGGCGGCTTGGATTTCCGCACTTTCGGGCAACGAACCCACCACGTTGGTTCTTTCCCGTCAAACGTTGCCTCAATATGAAAACAGCAGCAAAGAGGCGTTGAAAGGCGGTTACGTATTGGAAGATTGCGAGGGCACGCCCGACGTTATCATTATCGGTACGGGTTCCGAAATCGAAATTTGCGTAAAAGCAAAAGCGGCTTTGGCGGAAAAAGGCGTTAACGCACGCGTTGTTTCTATGCCTTGTATCGAAGAATTCGAAAAACAAACGGCTGAATACAAAGCAAGCGTATTGCCCTGCGACGTTAAGGCAAGAGTATGCGTAGAGGCAGGCTCTCCTTACAGCTGGTATAAATACGCAGGCGACAACGGCGAAATCGTTGGTATGAACTCCTTTGGTTTGTCCGCGCCCCCCAGCAAGCTTTTCCCTCACTTCGGTTTCACGGTTGAAAACGTAGTAGAAAAAGCGCTTGCGTCCATTGAAAAGTGCAAATAAGTTTTTAAGAATCTCGCCCCTTGCCAATCGGCAAGGTGCTTTTCTTTTTTGAGTTCTTTCACTCTTCAATTTCACCTATTATCTTAAAAAACGCACACCCAAGTACGAGGGTATGCGTTTTTATTCGTCTTTTATTATATTGTTTATACGCCAAGCGCCGTAATTGCCGCTTGCGTTTGTTCGTGATACAATAGCGCCGAGGACACCGTTTTCGTTCCGTCCGCTTTCGTCACCCCTACGCCGTGAATACTTTTAGGCGTTTCCGTCGGCCAAAAAATTTCCGCCGTCGTCAAACGCAATCCACCGCCGCCAAGGATAGAATAGGTCGTTTGCATTATCCCCTTGCCGTACGTTTTCGCCACGCCGTTTGCCTCTTCCACCAAGCAAATATCCGCATAATCCACCGTGCCGTAGGCGTACATACAACCGATTAAACACTCGGAGGCGGACGCCGTCATATTATCTGCCAACACCGTTATACGGCTATCTTGGGAAAAATATTCCCAATACCTATTCCCTTCCGTTGCAAAGTTTTGTTTCTTCTCGCCGTAATCGGCAACCGCCGCGATAGGACAAGCCTTGCTCGAATTCTTACAAAAATACTTCGCTATCGACTGCATAATATTCATATATCCGCCGCCGTTGCCACGCAGGTCAAGCACCAAGTTCTTCTTTTCCTGCAAGGAAAACACCGTCATCGCCTTGTCGAACACCGAGCCTGCATTGCCGTTAAATTGCACCAATTTGATATACGCCGTGTCGTCGTCTAAATAATGCAACGGCTCTCCCACCGTCTTTATCTTGTACGAACCGCTACTCTCAAACCCGTACGATTTATCGTTCGTCTTATAGAAAACGTAATTCTCCACGTAGCTTTTGCGTTGAATTTGCGCAAGCTTGGTTTCGCCCGTCGCCGTTTGCCATTGCAAATAAAAGCTCGCCCCCTCTTCCATCGTGGAAAGATAGGCGTTCAACTCTTTTCTGTTCTCGCAAACTTGCAAGTTCTCCACGCTGTTGCCAACCGCCGTTATTCTATCGTCCTTTTGCACGCCCGCCTCTTCCGCAGGAGAATTGCCTGCCACGCGATATACGTTCAAATCGTTCGTCCGCGACAAAAAATATACCCCGATGCCCTGTTGCTTGCCCGTGGATTGCACGCGCAACGCCTCGAACTCTTCTTCCGTCATATATTGGGAATACTCGTCCAAAACGCCGCTGTTTATGCCTGCGTAAACCGCTTTATAGAAATCCTCGTCCGTCTTGCAGTTCCCTGCTTTTTCCGCCCTGTCTACGGCGGCGAACACGGCGTCGTAAAACGCCTCGTCCGTCACCTCTTGGTAATATTCCCTTTGAATTTTATTCTTCACCCTTATTAGCGTGCGAATTTCTTTATCCAAGGAGAGCGCGTAGGCAAAAAAGCCTGCAAAAAAACAGCTGACGGCAATCACTACCGCGAGCAGGATATATAGGATTTTCTTCTTTTTTTGGCGCGGAGGGTTACTCCGCGCCAAATCTTTTTCCTCCTCTTTCAAAGAGGGTTCTTCCATTGTAGGTTTTTCGAAAAAATCGTTTTTTTCTTCCATTAACGATTTCCTCCAATCTCTTTATTTTCCAAGCAAATGATAAATCAAGGTAAGTACACGGAAGGAAACTGCGTCCGAAAAAGTACGGATATTTAAGCCCGTCGCCTTTTCAATCTTGTCCAGACGGTATAAAAGCGTGTTGCGGTGCATATATAAATTGCGCGACGTTTCGCTAACGTTTAAGTTACTGCGCAAAAATTCTTCCGCCGTGGAGAGCATTTCCTCGTCCTCCAAAATTTCGCAAAAATCTTCGTCCGTCAAATCGGATAAATATTCGGCGAGCTTGTTTTCCGATAAATCGGATAACATCTTCACGAGAATAAACTCTCTATACGAATACACGCCCTCGCTTTCCCCAAACGACTCCGCATACCCAAGCGTCGTTATCGCGCGCGTATACGAGTGCGCCACATCCTTTATATCACGCACCGTAGGCCCTACGCCAATCGTTACGCCTAAACCGAGCTCTTCTTTCAACGATTGCGCCAAAAATTCCGCGTAATCGACGGAGGATTGGTATTCGTTTTCCTTTTCGTCTATATATTTAACGAGCACGCACTCGTCCTCGCTCATTTGTACGACGGTATCCAAGCTATTGCCGCCGTACTGCTCGATAACGCCCAACGTTTCATTAAGCATTTTCGGCACGCGGATAGCCAACGCATAACAGGTCGCCTCGCGCACGGAGAACTTCGAGGCGTATCTATAAATCCCCAAAGAAGAACACTCGCCAAGCAAAATGCGTTTCAAATATTCCGTTTTAGAAAGTTCCGTTTCCTTGTCGGCAAAGCTTTCGATATACGCAGGCAAAAGAGTTGCGTAATTGCGGCATGTTTCGTCCGCGCCCTCGAAAGTCGGAGGCC
>JAZRSE010000004.1:0-1624 GCA_045651305.1 Candidatus Scatosoma sp.
AAAGAGTATCGAGAAATCTCTTTTACCCCCGTCCCAACGTCGATTCGGCGGTGGTGAAAATCACGTTCGAGCGTGGACGTATATCGGTTAAGAGCGAAAAGGCATACCGTCAAACGGTGAAATGCGCGTTTTTGAATAGAAGAAAGACGTTGGAAAACAACGTGGTGAATTTCTTTAAGATTGACAGAGAACGGGCGAAAACGATACTTGAACGGGCAGGCGTAGAGGACAAAGCGCGTGGGGAAACGTTATCCCCTGCAAGGCTGGCGCGCCTTGCCGACGTCTTAACGGACGAGGGATTATTACAATAAGAAAAAAGGGCGTACGCAAAAGCGTACGCCCTTTCTATATTCTATCGTTGTTATAAATGGGAAAAGGAGTTGCTATCTTTTATAAAAGCATTAAATAAGCAACAACAATCCGCTAACAAGCCCTACGCCCACGCCGCCGAGTAAATCGGTGGGGTAATGCAAACCAAGGGCAAAGCGGATAAAGCAAAGCAATAGCCCAAGCGGCATTAAAGCGATACCTGCCCACGTCAAATAGGGCAAAAACACGCTTGCAATCACGAAAGCGCAAGCCACGTGACGGCTGGGGAAGGATTCCTTATCCTTGCTCTTTTTATGCAAAATCGGGTTGATATCCGCGCCCTGCTCGCTATACGGACGGGGGCGGTTGATAAGCACGCGCAGGATAGTAACGAGGGCGAGGCAAACCGCAGGGATGGCGAAAATTTTGATAATATCCTTTCTTTCAAAGAGGAAGAAAGAGGCGATACAAAGCGCCGCGTACGCAAGGAAAAACGCCCCCGTAACCACGTAATTGGAAAGGAGCAGGCATTTTTTCGCATAAGGGCGAGCGTTGAAAAACGCCGCCGTTTTTTCGTAAGCGGATTTGTAGTTCATAATATTAGTATAGCATAAAAAAATAAGAATATCAAGCGAAAAAAAGAAACCTTTTGGAGGGGGTTTCCAAAAGGTTTCTCCTAATAAAAGCTTATGCTTTTTGTGCGTCGGCTACAATCTTATCCACGAGGTTGAACGGCACTTCTTCATAACCGAGGAAATCGGATACGAATTTACCGCTGCCACGGGTGAGCGAACGAAGTTCCATCGTGTATTCCATAATTTCCGCAAGCGGCACTTCGGCGGTGATAATCGAGTTCTTGCCTTCCGCGTCCGTACCCATAATACGGCCTCTGCGCTTATTGATATCGCCCATAACGTCGCCGAGGTAATCGGAGGGGATAGCAATCTTCAAACGGTGGATAGGTTCTAAAAGGGCAGGTTTTGCGTTCTTTAAGCCCTCTTTGTACGCAATCGACGCCGCCATTTTGAAAGAGAGTTCGTTGGAGTCTACGTCGTGGTAGCTACCATCGTAGAGCACCGCTTTCACGCCCACAACGGGGTAACCTGCAAGAGGGCCGTTCGCCAAGCACTCACGCAAGCCCTTTTCAACGGCAGGGAAGTAGTTTTTCGGTACTGCGCCGCCAACGACTTCTTCGTCGAATACAAATTCTTCTTCGCAAGGGGAGAAACGGATCTTACAATGCCCGTATTGTCCGTGGCCGCCCGATTGTTTCTTGTGCTTGCCTTCCGCTTCCGCGCTTCCGCGAATGGTTTCA
>JAZRSE010000005.1:0-3791 GCA_045651305.1 Candidatus Scatosoma sp.
TAGGTTGCCGTCAGCGTACCAACGGCAGGTATCAACATAGACGAAATTGCAACGCCGTACAAAAGTTTACGTCCGGGGAACTCGAATTTAGATACAACGTAACCGGTAATCGTCGGCACGAATACGCTTACAAGCGTACAACCTGCAACGAGGATAACGCTGTTTACGAACATACCGAGGATTTTCGTTCTGCCTACCGTAAGAGCAAACGCGTCGGTGTAGTTTTGGAAGTATGCAGCTTTGGGAAAACCGAAAGCGTTAGCACCAAACTCCTGCGTTTCCTTCAAAGAGTTCAAAATCAACCAAAAAACGGGATACAATAAGCTGATGGAATAAAGCGCGAAAATTGCAAACGTTATCCAAAGCACGATTTTTTCCGTTCTTGAATTTTTCATAAATTTTTGCTCCTTTTTTCTTATTTCTCATCGCCTATTTATTCGGCAATGTATGGAAAGTTATTTATCTTCTTTCTTTTTGCGAATAAACCAAGCAACAAGACCTACCATAGGCAATCCTGCCAATACGGAAAGCGAACCGTTACAACCGTCGCTTACTTGACCACCGCTTTCAAGACCTTCAAGGTACTTGTTATACGCGTCTACGTCAGGTTTAACCGAACCGCTAAATACTTCGTCGTAAGAGTTGCCGTCGCCGCTGGGTTCTTCATCAGGGGTTTCGGGTTCATCTTCGGGTTCGTCAGCGGGCTCGTCTTCAACGTCCGTGAAGAAGTCGTCCGTCGTTTCGTCACCTTCGTCGTCTTCCTCTACGTCCTCTTCCAATGTGTCGTCTTGTTCGCCGTCGTCTGTCATTTCAATACACATTACGAGGTTCGACCAAGCGCTGTCTTGGAAGAGTGTGTCGTCGCCTTTCGCTTTTACTTGGAGAGTGTCACCGTAAGCCAACGTTACGGAAAGTTGGTTCGTCGTTTCTTCTTCGCCGTTAATCGAGATGAGGTAGGACGTTGCGCCGTCGATTGCCGACCAGCTTGCAACGTATCCGTCAATCGTTACCACGGGCGTAGCCAATTGCGTAGCGTTAAGAGAAACTTCGTTAGACCAGTTACTATCAAGCGCAGTTGCGCCGTTACCGATTGCTTTTACTTTCAACGTATCGCCAACGTTCAACGTTACGGAAAGCGAAGTCGTGGATTGTTCGTTACCGTTAATCGAAACGAGGTAGCCGGTTGCGCCGTCTACTGCGTTCCAGCTTGCAACCTTGCCGTTAAGCGTTACAACAGGAGCGTCGAGCTTTTCAGCATTATAGGTTACCGTGTTCGACCAATCGCTATCGTTCATCGTTGCGCCGTCGCCGATAGCTTTAACCTTAACAGATTGACCGTGCGTAAGCGTTACCGAAAGCGTCGTCACCGTTTGTTCGTTGCCGTTAATCGAAACGGTGTAGCCGCTTGCGCCGTTTACAGCGTTCCAGCTTGCTACGTTGCCGTTAAGCGTTACTACGGGAGCGTTGAGTTGGTTTGCACTATACGAAACTGCATCCGACCAGTCACTATCAAGCGCCGTCGTGCCGTTTGCAACTGCTTTAACCACGATGGATTGACCATCGGCAAGGGTTACGGAGCGACCCGTAGCCGTTTGTTCTGCGCCACCGTTAATCTTATATACGTAAGAGATTGCGCCGTCAACTTCGTTCCACTTTGCAACGTTGCCTTCAACGTATACAACGGGCTTGTTAAGTTTTTGTGCGCTATACGTAACTGCAACAGACCAATCACTATCGCTCGTCGTTGCGTTATCGCCTTTTGCTTTTACTTGAATAGATTGACCGTTCGTAAGCGTTACGGAAAGACCCGTAGCCGTTTGTTCTGTGCCGCCGTTAATCTTATATACGTAAGAGGTTGCGCCGTCAATTGCCGTCCAGCTTGCTACGTTGCCGTTAAGCGTTACTACGGGAGCCGCCAATTTAATGGTGTCTACTTTAATCGTAAATTCTACCGTGCCACCAATCGTTTCCAACGTGAACACGTTAGAACCTACGGGGAGCAATGCAACGTAATCGCCAACAATCGTCAACGTGCCGTTTGCATAGGTGAACGCGCTATTCGACAAGCCGTTCGCCGCGCCTGCACGAGTAATGGAAAGGATTTCCAAATTAGCCGTATCAATCGCAAACGTTACGTTCGTCTTGCTGCCAATCGTTACCGTTTTTTGGCTAACCGCGTCGCTAATCGAAGGAGCGACCGCTGCGCCAAGCTCAACCGTTACGTAAGCGTCACCGCCACGCGTGGTGATGGTAAAGAAGTTCAATTCGTCCGTAAGCGTACGCAAGTATTCCGCCTTAAACGTGAACGTGCACGCGTCTATATCATACGTGTATGCGTTTTCGTTAAGAGCCTTGCTTGCGCCGTCACGCAATACTTGAAGAACGTCTTCACCGAAGAAGTCGATTTCAAATACCAAATCTTCATCCGAGCCACGTTCAAACGTATCCGTGTCCACGCCCAATACCAAAGGAGGTTCTACGGCGTTAATCGTGATATAAACGGATTCTTCGCCGCCTTGCGTATAAATTACGAAGGTGTACGTATCCGCATCCAACGTTGCGAAATATTCTTTCTTCATCGTCAACGTGTTGTCTGCATACGTATAAGCCGTATCATTAAGCGCATATTGCGAACCAAGACGAATTATCGTAAGGATAGGCAAACCGTCCGTATCAATCGTGAATACTGCATCCGTTTCCGCATACTTCTTCATCGTTGCCGTGTTTTCACCCGAAATGACAGGCTTTTTCAAAGAGGTAACTACTACGGAAACTTTTACAGAGCCTTTCGCCGTGGTAATCGTAAATTCGTTCGTCTTTTCAGGCAAGTACGCCATAAAGTCGCCCTTGAAGGTTACTTGGAAACCCTCCGCCACTTCCGTAAGCGTATATGCCGCGGACTTAACGTTTTCTTCGCCGTTTTCCGTGTTCAACGTAATGCTAATAATTCTATACGTCTTGGTGTTAACGATAAAGGATACGTCTTTGATATCCCCTTTCGTGTGCGCCACGGAGGATTCGCCTACAACTTCGGGCAATTCCGCCGTATCACCTGCGCCACCGCCACCGCCTTCGCTCGGGTCTTTACCACCCATAACGTCAGCTGCAACGTTACCTTCAATCGTGTAAACGCCCTTATCACCAAGAGGATATACCCAACCGTCCAAAACAAGGTCGTTAATCGTGATTACGTATTCGAGCAAGTAAGGACCGTTGATGCCGCCTGCCGTGTATTCCCACTCACCCGTCGTTGCGTCGAGGAAGAAACCATCGGTCTTGGAACGGAAACTAATTTGTTTGTTCGTCAAATCAATGCCTTGCGCCGCCGCACTCTCTCTCAAATCGTTGAGCAAGTTGCCCGTTTTCGTTTCGTAAGCGTTGATTTGCAAAGAGCTGTTTGCAAGGGTAATCTTATTCGGCGAATAATTTGCATAATCGTCAGAGTTAATAATTACAAGGTTGTCAATGGAAAGCGTCGTACCAGGACAAGCCGTGATAGCAATTTTACCCGCCGTGGCCACACCCGAACAAAGAGTTGTCGTGTGCGTTTGTCCGTTCAACGAAATATGCAACGTCAACGTACCATCTTGCGCAACAAGCTTAATATGCGTCGTGGGCGCGGACGTACTATGTTCGGTAAACACCGTTGGACTAGGTGCATACGGGGTAACTGCGAGATTATACCCATAAACCGCACCCCAAGCGTTCAAAACGACCGATTTTTGTAAATCTACGGAATAATTTGTATTGCTAACGCCAATGGAGGCAAGGGAAGTCGGAGGCCAAGCGGT
>JAZRSE010000006.1:0-1722 GCA_045651305.1 Candidatus Scatosoma sp.
GTCGCAATCGGGATATTTTTCCGCAATCGCCGCGCAAAGCGCCTCTGCCTCTTCTTCCTTAACGTCCTCGCCGTAATAGAGGGTAATCATTTGGTGGAATTCCTCTTTCATCTTGGAGATAAGCTTAATCATCGTTTCTTCAACCGATTGCGATTTCGCCAAAATCTTCTTATCGTCCAAGCCGATAATATCCCCTTCCTTGATAGAGAAACCGTTGAGCGTCGTGTTACGTACCGCGTACGTTACTTGACCTGCTTTTACGTTATCAAGGGCGTGAATCATATTCGTCTTGTTTTCTTCCGCGCTTGCCTCGGGATTGAATTCGAGCGCAGCCGCAAAGCCTTGGGGCACGTTTTTGGTGGGGATAACGTGAATCGTCTTATTATCCACAAGCGCCTTTGCTTGTTCCGCAGCCAAAATTATATTTTTGTTGTTGGGGAAGATAAAGATATGTTCTGCGTTAATCTTTTGCGCCGCCGTTGCAATATCGCTTGCGCTGGGGTTCATCGTTTGTCCGCCCTCGATAATGCCGTCCACCGACAAATCTTTGAAGATATCCGAAAGGCCGCTGCCCGTACAAATGGCAAGCATACCCATTTCTTTCTTTTCCGCTTCGAGTTGCGCCTTGATTTGGCGGTTTTGTTCGAGCATATTTTCAATTTTAGGACGGTCGAGTTCGCCAAGTTCCAACGCGTAGGTAAGCGCCTTGCCGGGCTCGTTGGTGTGAACGTGTACTTTTACCAAATCCAAATCGCCGATACAAATAACGCTATCGCCCAAACCCATCAATCTTTCGCGCAATCTATCAATTGCCGAAACCGTCGTGCTCTTTTTCATATTAATAATGAAAAATTCGGTGCAATATGCGTATTGGATATCGCCCAAATCCATATTGATAATACTGGAATTGTCGCCAAAATCCGATTCGTTCGCGCTAGCGTCCGCCTCTACGATACTGTCGGCAATTTCCTCGCCCGTAAGCTCGGAGGCAAAACCTTTGATAATTACCATCAAGCCAACGCCGCCGGAGTCTACAACCCCTGCCTTTTTAAGCACGGGCAACAATTCGGGCGTAAGCGCAAGCGCTCTTTCACCCTCTTCGATAACGTCTTTGAAAAAATCTTCAAACGTCTTTTTCTTGCCTGCAATTTTCACCGCATATTCGCTCATCATACGGATAACGGTGAGAATCGTACCTTCTTTGGGAACGGATACCGCGCCGTAAGCAACTTTCGTGCCTTGTTCAAGCGCTTTTGCAAAAATTTTCGTGTCTACTTCTTCGTAATTTCCCAAAACGGTACAAATACCTTTCAAAATTTGGGAAAGGATAACGCCCGAGTTACCTCTTGCGCCTCTAAGCGCGCCCTTGGAAACGCTGTTGCACACTTCCGCAAAAGCGTTAGATTGACAAGCCGTAAGCTCTTTCACCGCCGATTGCATCGTGAGCGACATATTCGTACCCGTATCGCCGTCGGGAACGGGGAATACGTTAAGCGCGTCTACCTTTGCACGGTTAATTTCAAGCTGCTTTGCCCCGACTAAAATCATTTTCTTCAGCTCGGAACTGTTTATTATTTTATGCATTTGATTGAATGCTCCTTGTAATCTTTTATCTTCCTACCCGCACACGAAGACATTCAAAGACTGCGGACAGGATTTGCTGCGATTGTTTTCTTTGGTAAGACCAAAAGCCTCGCAAGCGCGTGAAAAAGCGCAGACACG
>JAZRSE010000007.1:0-12900 GCA_045651305.1 Candidatus Scatosoma sp.
CCCCCGATTTGTCAACGGTTTTTACAAAAAAAGTTGAAAAATTTGTATAACCGTTCCACAAATGCAAGGGAGAGAAATCGTTACCCGTTTAATACATCTTAAAAAATGCTTTTTCGCCCGATAAGAGCTCTTCGTCGAGTACCCACTCTCCGTTCTTTTTAATTACGCCAAAGCCGCACTCTTTCGCCGCCTCGTACAAATCCGCGCCGTCGTAACCGACGAATTTATCCGCCGTATCTTCCAGTATCTTTTTCGCCTCCGCCGTGAAACGCGACGTCGTGATAAAAATGCCGCGGCAATGTTGTTTGCCTTCCTTCGCTTGCCTACACACGCACGCGCCGATAAATTGTTGTAACAGCGTTTCGCCTACCACCCACAAGCGTTCGTCCCCTTTATCGGGGTTCCAATTTTTCGCCTGTATGTAGATGGTTTCTCTAAAACCCAATCTATCCGTCAACTCAATCTCGCCGTCGATACCGCCGTCGTGCTCTCCGCCCGTGATTTTGAGCATTTCAAGCCGTCTGCCGTTTAGTCTTGAATACCTTTCAAGCAGATACACCGAGTAGTATTCGAAATAATCGCCGCCCAGCTTACGCAAGCGTTTCAAATACGCCTCTTGCAACTTCTCGTCCGCGCTCAAAGGACGCGTGGGCTTTTTCACCGTCATACGCTCTACTTTTTGCACCCGTTTAACAGGCGTTTTCGCCGCGTTTTTGCCCTCTTCTTTATTGGGCGCAGCTTGCTCCGTTTTTTGCGCGAGGCTTTCCGCTTTTTGCGTGATTTGCTTGGGAGCCTCTCTTGCAGGGAGCTCCTTTTTCGCCGTCTTTGCGCCGCCTAAAAGAAAGCTCATATCCACCACGTCCGCCTTGGTTTCCTCTTTTTTCGGCGGTTCTTCTTGCAAGATTGGCTCTTCTTTCTTTTCCGCAACAGGCGGTTGCGTTTCTTCCGCCTTAATCTCTACAACGGGCGGTTTTTCTACGCTTTCCGCTTTCGGTTTCCTGCCTCGCTTTTTCGGTTTTTCTTCCTTTACGGGCTGGGGCTCAACCTCGGGCGTCGTGGGTGCAACGGGCGCAATCGGCTGCAAAGGTTGGGCGGGCAACGGGTTGTTTTTATCCTCGCTTTCCGCTTGTTCTTTCGTCTTTTTAACCGATTTTTTCTTCTTGGGTTTTTCTTCCGCCGCGGGCGTTTCTATCTTTTCTTCCTTTTCCGCCGTTTCCGCCTTTTTCGCCTTGGATTTCGTGGTTTTCTTGGGCTTTTCCTCTTGAATTTCCGCAGGTTTTTCCTCCGCAACTTCTTTCTTCAATGCGTACCTGCCCCCTTCGTAGACAATTTCGCCCTCTTTTTTCATCACGTCGATTACCGAGCCGATTCTGCCCTTTACGCTGTTGGGAGCCTCTTCGCTTTCAAATTTTTCAACGTATAATTTTGCTCCCTCTTCAATTAAATCGTTGCTCTTAAAAGCCGATTTCTCTAATAAAGAGCGTATCAGCTTTTTCGTCCCATCCGTCTTTTCCGCGCGGGTGACGGTGGGCTTTTCCGTTTTGTTTTCCATAACTATTCAATTTCCTTTTTCACGGCGGAGCATTGCCGCATTTTTTCTAATTTTTCCTGCTCCTAAACCTCCGTTACTCCCCCAAGCAACGGATAAATTCTCCTACGCTATCGAAACGCGATTCCGTCTTGTCGGCAAGAAAGGCTTTGATAAGGCGGAGCGCCCGTTTTTTGCCTCCTGCCACCGCATCTTCGTCGTAGGAAAGTCCCGCGCATTTGCGCAAGGTGTGATAGGTCGATACGCTGGCACGTTCCCCTTGTACGCAACGTTCGAAAGTGGTAAACCGTCCGTCTGCAAAATCGAAATAAAGCCTTTCGCCAATATCCCCGTCGCACTCCTCTAAATAGCCAAGGTCGAGGGGATAACCGCCTTCTCGAAGGGCAATAAGCGAAAACGCTATCAGCGATTCCGCCTCGTCCTCACCTGCAAGGCATAACGATTTCAAACACTCGATAAACCCAATAAATAACGCCTCGTGACGCTCGTTTTCCTGTGCGAGCGTACGACAAATTTCCGCCGCGGCGCAAGCGGCGTAAAAACGGTCTATATCCGTGCGAAGGGAGAAAAAACTCTCGTGCAAATACGCGTTCGTCACCGTGTATCTGCCCCCCTTTTCCGCCAAGATATATTCCGCAAAGCAAAAGGGTTGCGCGCAAAAGGCGAGTTTGGCTTTCGGCTTTTTTACACCGCGTATCCCTGCGGTGATTTTGCCAAGCGTAGGCGAAAACAACGTCAGCAGTTTGTCGTTATCTTTATAATCGATTGCCTGCAATACGATTGCCTCCGTCTTTACGTCCATACCCGTCTTTTCCTCTCGTTTTACTTTTTCCGCATCAATTCGTGATAGAGCATATAATAGCTTACGCTGCCCGTTTGTTCAAACAACCGCCAAGCCATTTTTGCCGCCTCGTTTTCCCCGTTTTTATCCCGCATACTTTCCCTCCAAGGATAGTTTGTGGAAATCAAACGGGTTTTATGAGCAAGGCAACTTTAACCAGCTTAAAGTTTCAAATCCTCATAGCCGTATTCCCTAATCAAGTTAGGGCGTTCTCGCCAATCTTCCTTTACCTTAACGTACGTCGTCAAGAATACTTTTGCGCCCAAGAACTTTTCCATATCTTGACGGGCAAAGGAGGAAACTTCTTTAATCGCCTTGCCCTGTTTGCCGATAAGGATAGCCTTGTGGTTAGCTCTTTCGCAAACGATATCGAGGTTTACCTCGTACACGCCGTTGTCGCCGCGCTTAAAGGTGTTGATAACAATCGCGATGCCGTGGGGAATTTCTTTATCGAATTTCAACAAGATTTTTTCTCGCATAATTTCCGAAATCATAAACCGTTCGCTCTTGTCGGACACGATATCCTCTTCAAACACCTTGTCGCCCTCGGGCATTTTGGAAACGAGGAAGTCCTTTAACGCGCGCACGTTTTTGCCCTTTCTCGCCGACACGGGGAACACGTCGAGGTCAAGTTCGGCGTCCGAAAACTTCGCCATATCAAGGGGGATATTTTCCTTGGGCATAATGTCGATTTTCGTGTACGCAATCGCCATAGGGATACCGAGCGATTTGTATTTCTTCATCAGCTCGAAATCCTCTTCGCTTATCCCGTCGTGCCCGTCTACTACGTAGAGAATATAATCCACCGATTTTGCGCTCGTTTCCGTCGTACGCATCATCATATCGGTAAGCGCGTTTCTCGCCTTATAAATCCCCGGCGTATCCACGAATACGATTTGGTAATCGTCCTCCGTCAATACCCCTAAAATTCTATCACGCGTGGTTTGGGGTTTGGGGGATACGATAGACACCTTTTCCCCGACCATTACGTTGATTAACGTGCTTTTACCTGCGTTCGCTCTGCCGATAACGGCAATATATCCACTCCTCATTTCTTCTTTCTCCTTTCTTCCATTACACCCTCGTTATGCCGAGTTTTTCAAGTACCTTTTCTTCCATTGCACGCATTTGTACGCGCTCTTCGTCCGTTATATGGTCGTAGCCCAAACAATGCATAACGCCGTGCACGAATAAATAATGCAACTCTCTTTCGTACGTGTGTCCGTACTCGTCCGCCTGCTCTTTCGCGCGCTTTTTACAAATCACAACCGAGCCTATAAGCAACCTCCCCTCCTCGTCAATATCGTAAGGGAAGTCCGCTCCGCAAATTTTTTCGCCTTGGATATTATCCAGCGTAGGGAAACTCAATACGTCCGTCACCCTGTCCGTATCCCTCGTTTCACGGTTGAGCGTTTGAATTTCCTCTTCCGTAACGGAAAGATATTCAATCGCCAAAGGCACGTCCGCCTCTACCACTTCCCCAATCGCTTTGCAAAGCGCGGAAATTTGCATTTCGCTCAATTCTTCTTCGTCCGTGTACACAAAAAACTCACTCATCGTTTTCCCCTTTCGTGCCGCTTTCCGTGCGGTGGTATTTAATGCTGGGATATTTGATACGGTGATGATATACCCCCGACAAACAGTTGACGAGCGCAAGGCGTATCTTCGTCAAATCCGCCATCGTAATATCGCACTCGGCGAATTGTTCCAAGTCCATACGTTCTTCAATCACGGCGCGCACCGCTTTTTCCGTTTCTTCGGGAGAGCGTGCGTTCACCGCGCGTACCGCCGCCTCCGACGCATCGCAAATCATAATGATTGCCGCTATCTTGCTTTGCGGTTTGGGGCCGGAATAAGAGAAATCTTCGATATTCAATTCCCCGTCCGTCATCTTCAACGCTTTGGCGTAGAAATAACGGATAGGCATCGTGCCGTGGTGTTCAAGCGCAACGTCCGCCAAAAATTGGGGCAAGTGATGGTTGCGGATAAGCGTGTACCCGTCGCGTGCGTGCGAGCGGATAATGTCCGCGGAGAGTTCGGGCGTGAGCTCGTCGTGCAAGTTATATTCCCCTTGGTTTTCCGTGAAATGTTCGGGATAATGTAATTTACCAACGTCGTGGTAAAGCGCCGCCGCACGGGCAAAATCGACGTTTTCGCCAATCGCCGCCGCACTCGCCTCCGCAAGCTGCGCCACCATCATAGAGTGGTTGTACGTACCGGGCGCCTCCGCTTTGAGTTTCTTCAAAATGCGTGCGTCCGAGCTAACGAGTTCACGCAAACGGAAAGCGGTGAGGCAGTTGAAAATCCACTCGAAAATAGGCAACAAGGCAAGGAAGATAACCGCCGACATTACGCCGCCGAACAAGCCGAAACCAAGTTCCATAAGCAACCCGTCAAAGGGCGCAGGTCCGCCGATAAGTTCGCTTTCAAGCACCGTGGGAAGTTCCAAAAGCACAATAATCAAAGCTATCGGCATAACGATAACCAAGCCGATAACGACTACGTGCAAACGGGAACGCGCCTTGCTTGCAAAGAATATAGCGAACATACCTGCCGTGAACGACATCAACAAGGAGGAACAGCACTCTTTGATAGAAACGGCGCTATCGGGCATTGCAAACGCGTCGATAACGAACACGAGAAGAGCGGAGATAACGTTCATAAAAATCGCCTCCCGTCTGCCCATTAACACGAACACGAGCAAGGATACCACCGCAACGGGACGGGCGTAAATGTCGATTTTGTAACCGATTAAGCACGCCATTACGAGATATATATCCAACACCGCGAAAAGCAACGCTATCTTCTTGCCGTTTAACAGCATTTCCCTGTTTTCAAAGAAGAAATACAAATACGTGATAATGAACAGCAACAACGCGCTGAATATCGCGTACAAGTAATTTCCGCCCTCTGCCGTCAAGTTCTCTTTCAAGTTGGGCAGTTTATCGCCGATTAGCAATAACGCCGCCAACACGACGAAAATAACGTAATGCATCAAATACCACATTACGCTTTTAAGCGTGTGCGATTTCGTCCATTCGTAGACAAATTCCTTTTTTTCCATCTTTGGTTATACTCCTTCCGCGCTATTTGCGCCCTCTTTATCTTCAACGTTTGCTTTGTTTTTGCGTTTCGTTTTCTCCAATCCGTCCTCCGCCTTTTCGTAAGCGCGGATAATCCGCATAACGAGCGGATGACGAACGACGTCTTTCGAGGTTAGCTTGCACACCGAAATTCCCTCGACGCCATCCAAAATTTGCGTGGCGTGCACAAGTCCGCTTGCCTTGCCGTCCAAGTCTATTTGCGTAACGTCACCCGTTACAACCGTTTTGCTCCCCTCGCCCATACGGGTAAGGAACATCTTCATTTGCTCTTTCGTCGTGTTTTGCGCCTCGTCCAAGATAATGAACGCATTGGAAAGCGTCCTACCGCGCATATACGCAAGCGGAGCAACTTCAATCGCACCCCTTTCCATTAGCTTTGCGTACGTTTCCAAACCGAGCATTTCTTGCAAGGCGTCGTACAAAGGACGCAAATACGGGTCTACCTTCGTTTGCAAATCCCCGGGCAGGAAACCAAGTTTCTCCCCTGCCTCCACCGCAGGACGGGTGAGGATAATCTTCTCCACCTGTTTCGCCTTGAACGCCGTCACCGCCATACATACGGCAAGGTACGTCTTACCCGTACCCGCAGGCCCAACGCCGAATACCACCGTGTTTTTACGGATAGCGTCAACGTACGCCTTTTGCCCTACCGTTTTGCATTTGATTTGTTTTCCTCGCGCCGTCACCGCCACCGCGCCTGCCGACAACGTGGACAATTCTTCCGTTCTGCCGTCTTTGGCAAGCTCGATACAGTACGCCGTACGCCCCTCGTCTATCGTTTCCCCTTGCCCTGCAAGGTTGGAAAGCGCGCCCAGCACTTTCACCGCCAAAGCGACCTCTTCCACGCCGCCCTCTACACGGATTTTAACGCCGTCAACGTACGCCATTACCCCCGTTTCTCGGGAAAGAAAATTCAAGTTTTCGTCGAACGTGCCAAGCACCAAAGCCAGCTTGTCCACCGAACCCATATCCACTTTTTCGCTGATACGTGTCTTTTTCAAGGTATCCCCCTTTTCCGCCTTAATCGCGGTTTTATCCTCTAAAAATTGATGCTTTCTATCGCCGTATACGCAAGCGTTACGCTATAACCGCCATCAAGCGCAACAATCTTTTTATCCGTCAATCTATCTTCCTGCGTAAGCCCTGCCTGCATATAGGCAATGGCAAACGCCTCTTTTTCGTCCGTGCTTTGCACTACGCACTCGTACACGCAGGCAATCGACGCGCGCGCAATCACTTCCGTCTTTTTCCTTTCGCCCTCTTCGCTTTCTACAAACGCGCCAACGAGCGTTTCTCCTACCGTAACCCGTTCTCCCGTCCTTTTTTGGGGAGTACCTTTAAGCGCCGTAATCGAGAGCAATTCTCCCTCGTGTTTAGCGAGCATATCCCCCGTTTGGTAAACTGCCGAAGGGGCGTTTCCAAGACGCATTTCTATCTTCAAGCGCAAGCCCGATTTTTTCACCGAACAAAACTCTACGCCGTCCAACGCAAGGAGCTTGGAGCAAATCAAATCTTCCCGCCCCTTTTTATAACGGGCAAAACGCTTAACGCCGTATTCTTCCAACGTTTCGTACGTTTCTCTTGCGTAAACGGACGAGGCGGTAAAATCCACGCCAAACACAAAATCGTCGACAAACAGGCTCGCCATACAAAACAGGCACGCGCCTATCGCAAAGCCTATCCTTTTCACCGCCCAATCGAGGTATTTCCCTGCGCCTATCTTGCCAAGAGCACGGACGGTGTACGGAGCGTTTCCACCCCGTTCCGCGCTGGGGTAAATAGCAAAAACCTTGTCTTTGTCCTTCCCCTTTACACGCAAACGCAACCTATCCTTTTGCGGTTTCTCCACGCCGTATAACGTTATCCCTGCCCGTCTTAAACGGAGCAACGCTCGCTCGGGCATAAGTCCGCAAATTTCTATCCGTTCGTACGTTGTAAATCTATCTCTCATCGCCCACTCTCCGCAAGGCGATTGTCAAGCAGTTTTACGCCGTGAATTTTTCCCGAAAGTTCTAAATCCCCCTCGCAATACTTGCGTATGGAAAGGTTCTCCCCCTCCACCTCCACGCCGTAACGGGGAAAGTGTATAACGATTTTTTGCGGAGAAAAATCCCCCACCGTCTTTACGCCCTCAAAATACCCACCGCCGCCAACGACGATACTGAATTTTGCCACGGCGTCCGTGTTTTTGAAAATTTCCTCGTATAAACGCATCTATCCCTTTTCTCCGTTTCCCGTCTTTGTTTAGTATATGACGGCGGAAAATAAGATATGCTTTTTATAGGCTCTGCGCCCTATCAATCGAGGATATGGATAAGGTCCTCTTTCACTTTATCGGGGGCGTCCGTACGGCATACTATCGTAAGCGTATCCCCTGCGTGCAACAGCGTATCACCGTCGGGCAAAATCAACTCCTCCCCACGATGAATTTCTTTTACTCTCGCACCTGCCGGCCACAAAATATCACGCACCTCGCGCTTTTCCGCAAGCGCGCCTTTGGCAAGCGTAATGGTGAACACCTCGCGCACCGCGCGTTCGTGTATCCCGTTTTCCTTTTCAAACGTTTCCAAAAGCGCTTCGTAAATGCCGTCCGTACGGGAAATTTCGCCTACGATATACCCGATTGCCACCCCGATTATCGCAGGGAGCAAAGGCGCGAAACTGCCCGTGAATTCGCAAATCATAACGATAGCGGTAAGCGGCGCGCGTACTACGGAAGTGAACAACGCCGCAATACAAATCATAATCATCAAATCGCAATACTGCGGATTCATACCAAGATGCACCCACAACTGGTTCAAGCTGCCGCCCACGCACGCACCCATAGCGATAATGGGGATAAAGATACCGCAAGGGATTCCCGACGCCGCGTTAATCCCCGTCACGAGAAAACGCAACAAAAGCACGATGAGCAATATCCACGTCAAAGACAAGCCGTGCGAAGTGTCGATACTCGTTTCTCTCGCGCCGCCAAGCGTACCGAGCGATTCGATAAACGTATGTCCGCCGCCCATAACGCCAGGGACGAACAAGCAAACGACGCCGCCAAGCATTACGGCGATAAAGATTTGGATAAAATGCACGTATTTTTGTTTCTTGCAGCGAATTTTTTTGAAGAGCGCGTGTAACAAGAATACGCTCTTATGAAAGAGCACGCCAAGCACGCCGCACACCAAGCCTGCGGCAATAACGACGCCGTACGTTTCCAAAGGAAGTTCGTGGAAAACGTACGCGCTAAACGCGTTGCGGATTTCCATACCGAGCAAGGAATACACGGCTATCCGCACGAGCATACCGAATACCACGGAGATAAACGAACAAATGAATACCTCGGGCGTGAACCGTTTATGCGCCTCTTCAAACGCGAAGATAATGCCCGTCAAGGGCGCGTTACTCGCCACGGCAAGACCCGTACAAGCACCGCCCGTGATTTGGTATCTTTTAATCATTTCGTTACGGCGAAGAGTGGTTGCAACGCCGTCGCCCGCGCACGCGCCGAGAAATGCGCTCGGCCCTTCCGCACCGATAGACAAGCCCATAAAAATTGCCACGATACACGCCGCAAAGTTTGCCGTCGCCTCTCTATACCATTTGAAACGCAATACCCCTCGCGCCGCGCCCTCCGATTGCGGAATACCGCAGCCACGGATAATTTTTGATATTTGCACCAAAACGCCTATCAAAAACGCGCCTGCCGACAAAGCAAACAACCACAGCGGAATCCAAGCGGGGTTCTTGCGGATAAACGCGTAAGCGTCGTGGGAGAGCTCTTCCCCCGTTTCCGCAAGGAGGGTAAACGCCGTTGCCACGACGCCTGCAAACACACCCGTCACGATACCCACCAAGATAAGCTGCAAAATATTGCTATGGAAACTCGGTCTTTGTTTCTTTTGTTTTGCCTTTTTTTCTTCTATCATATCCATCTCTTTAAGCGAATTGCTTATTGTAAAGCTGTGCGTACGCCCCCTGTTTTTGCAACAGCTGCGTATGCGTACCCTGTTCGACGACGTGCCCGTTTTCCATTACCAAAATGCAATCGGCGTTTACAATCGTAGAAAGTCTGTGCGCCACGATAAACGTCGTGCGCCCTTTCATCAACTTTTCAAAAGCGTCGCCTATCTTTCTTTCCGTTCTCGTATCAATGGACGAAGTCGCCTCGTCCAAAATCAATACGGGTGGCAACGCAAGCATAACGCGCGTGATACAAAGGAGCTGTTTTTGCCCCTCCGAAAGTCCGCCGCCGTCCTCGCCAAGCACGGTGTCATACCCCTTTTCCATACGCTTAATAAACCCGTGCGCGTGCGCCGCTTTCGCCGCCGCAATCATCTCTTCGTCGCTGCAATCGGGTTTGCCCATTTTAATATTTTCACGCACAGTCGCGCTCTTCAACCACGTTTCCTGCAATACCATACCGTAGTTTTCGCGCAGGGAACGCCTCGTCACTTCACGAATATCCACGCCGTCCATTTTCACCGCGCCCTTATCCACGTCGTAAAAGCGCATCAACAAATTGATAAGCGTCGTCTTGCCGCTGCCCGTCCTGCCGACGATAGCAATCCGTTGCCCTTTCTTTGCCTCGATAGACAAATTCTCTATAAGTTTCTTTTCCTTTACGTACGAGAACGACACCTCTTGCAATACGACGTTCCCTTCCGCCTCGCCCATAACGGCGTTATCCGTATCGGGCGTTTCTTCCCTTTCGTCAATGAGCTCGAAAATTCTCGCCGCACAAGCAAACGCACTTTTAAGCTCGGTAATCACGCCCGAAATTTCGTTGAACGGTTTTGTGTACTGATTGGTGTAGGAAAGGAATTTCGTCAATCCGCCGACGGTGAACGCCGCGCCTGCCACCACCGCGCCGTTTGCCACGTCCAACGCGCCGATAAGCGCCACCACCGCGTAAACGATGTTGTTGATAAAACGGGTGGAGGGGTTGACGAGGGAGGAATAGAAAGTGGCGTTCATAGACGCTTTTTTAAGCCGAGCGTTTATCTCGTCGAATTTCTCCTCGTTTTCGTCCTCATGCGCGAACGCTTGCGTCGTTTTCAAGCCTGCAATCGCCTCTTCGGTGAACGCCGTTTGCTCCCCACGGGTAGCCGCTTGCTGCACGAAAAATTTATGCGTATGCGTCGCCACGAAACGGGCAATCAATACGGACAAGGGGGTGAGGAAAATAACCACCAAGCCAATTTTCCAATTGGTCAATAACATAAACGCTATCGTTCCCAATATCGTGGTAATGCCCGTAAAGAACTGCGTAAAGCCCATAAGCAAGCCGTCGGCAAACTGCTCGGCGTCCGCAATTACACGGCTCACCGTTTCTCCGTGCGCGTGCGTGTCTACGTACTGCAAGGGCAATTTACGGATTTTCGCAAACGCGTCCTTTCTCAAATCACGCACCACGTTACAAGAAATGCGGTTGTTGCAAATACTCACAAGCCACGTGGATAACGCGGCGATACCCACCGCCACCGCTATCTTTATAAACACGATTTTCAAGCCGTCGAAATCGACGTTGCCACGCCCTATAATACAATCTATCCCGTCCCCGAAGAATACGGGTACGCAAAGCGTTGCGCCGACGGATACAAGGGAGAAAAGTATCGTGCCAATCAATGCAAACGGGTATTTGCCAACGTAGCGCAAAATTCGACGCAAAGTCGTCGGTTGGGCATTGCTCATACGCTCACCTCCCCGTTATCGTATTGGGAGAAGTAAATTTCTCTATACACCTCGCACGTTTGCATTAGCGTTTCGTGCGTACCTACGCCCACCGCTTTGCCGTCGTCAAGCACGATGATTTTATCCGCGTCACGCACGGACGACGCCCTTTGCGAAACGATAAACGTCGTCGTGTTCAACTCCCTTATCCCCTTGCGAAGTTCGGCGTCCGTAGCATAATCGAGCGCCGAAGAAGAATCGTCCAAAATAAGAATTTCAGGGTTTCGCACGAGCGCACGCGCGATAGTAAGGCGTTGTTTTTGACCGCCCGAAAAGTTCTTTCCGCCCTGCTCCACTTTCGTATCCAAGCCCTGTTTTTCCGCCAAGAACTCGTCCGCGCGCGCAATTTTAAGCGCAAGCCAAAGCTCTTCGTCCGTAGCGTCCTCTTTGCCCCAAAGCAAGTTTTCACGCACCGTGCCCTTGAAAAGCACCGCCTTTTGCGGCACGACGCCTATTCTTTCGCGCAAATAACTTTGATGCGCTTTCTCGCGCACGTTTCTTCCTCCCACGAACACGCCGCCCTCTTTCACGTCGTAGAAGTGGGGAATAAGATTGACGAGCGTCGTTTTACCGCTACCCGTGCCGCCGATAACCCCCACCGTTTCCCCCTTGGCAACGGATAAGGATACGTTTTCCAAAGCAGGGTCCGCCTCGTCGTTGTATTGCACGGTTACGTTTTCCAAGCAAACGAAATCGGCTTTTTCTTCGCCCGTTCCCTCTTCGACAATCAACGAGGGTTGCATTTCCAAGACGGCGGAAATTCTTCCTCCGCACGCCGCCGCTTTCGTCACCGTGACGATGAGGTTGGCAAGCTTGATAAGTTCTATCAAAATTTGGCTCATAAGATTGTACAACGCCAAAACGCTGCCCTGCGACAAGTTGCCTAAATTGACGCGGATAGCACCCGTATAAATGAGCGCGATTATCGCAAAATTGACGAGTACGTAGGTGAGCGGATTGGTTATCGCCGCAATCGCCCCTACGAATTTTCTGCCCTTGTTAAGTTCTTCGTTGCGGCTATCGAAAAGTTCTTTTTCCTCTTCTTCCAAACAAAAGGCGCGCACCACCCTTGCCCCCGTCAAGTTTTCACGAGTGGAAAGGAGCACCTTATCCAACTTCTCTTGCGTTTTCTTATAAAGGGGCATACAAATAAACATCACGGCAAACACCACCGCCGCAAGCACCGCAATCGCAATGGCGAACACCCCGATAGAGGCAGGGTCTACAAAATACGCCGTAATCATCGCGCCGAACACGATAAAGGGAGAGCGCAAGAACAATCGAAGAGCCAAGTTCACGCCCGATTGAAATCTATCCACGTCGCTCGTCATACGGGTAAGCATCGTTGCCGAGCCCAATTTGTCGATATCCTTGTAGGAAAGGGACTGAATTTTCTTAAACAAATCCCTACGCATATCCGCCGCCACGCCCGTCGCCGCCTTTGCGGCAAAATACTGCGCCGTCACGGAGAACACCAACCCCACAACGCCAAACCCTGCAAGGAGCAGGCACATTTTGACGATATATCCGCCGTTTGCGTTGGGGTACGCTCCGTTTACGGGCGCGCCAAGCCCCCTATCGACGATAAGACCTACGACGATAGGCACGAATAACTCGAAAAGCGCCTCCAATAACTTAAAAAACGGACCTAACACGCTTTGCAATTTGTAATTTTTGAAATAACC
>JAZRSE010000008.1:0-21049 GCA_045651305.1 Candidatus Scatosoma sp.
AATTTTCAAATGCATAAGAATATTTCCCAAGCACAAATACAAAACGATATTTTTGCCCTTGCAGCTTCTCTTGCATCGCAAAGATTTCCTCTTCCGTCACAGGGAAATCAATTACGTACAAATCGGTGGAAGCCACTTCCCTTTTTTCCGTCGGCGTCAACATCTTGTCCAAAGCAAGCTTTGCGCCCGACAGGCTATCGTATTTACAAAACCGTTCTATAAATTCGGGATACGGTTTTTTCTCTTCATTTTTTATGTGACGAACAAGTTCTTCGTAGGTATATGCGATATCAAAAGGAATATTTTCGTCCGCCTCTTTATATACGCCTCTATCCTTGAAATACTCTTCTTTATCGTATTGATAAAGCACAATCTTTTTGCCCGTATTGGCAAAGTCGAAAAACACGCTGGAATAATCGGTGAGAAGAATATCTACGCCGTTCAAGAACTCGTACACCTCTATATTTTCAGGCATAGGCAAGCAATACTTAAAATTCGTATTCGCATTTTGCATAGCGGGGTGGAATTTTACGTATACGCGATACTTATCCCCAAGCTCTTTTGCCAAGCGTTCCATCTCGCTAATTTGGTCCACTTTGGTAACGCCGCAAGCAGTTCCTCGCCACGTGGGCATATAAAAGATAGAGGTTACGTTTTCCAAACCGTACTTTTCTCTTACCTGCTTTCTTTGCGCCTCGTCGAAAAACACGCTATTTCTTGGATAACCACCCAAGAACAATTCGCCTGACATTGTTTCTTGCACCATGTGTCCCTTTTCATACACGTTTCGAGTCAATCGATTGGGAGCAAGCAAATAATCGCACATCCAAAAGTTTCTTTGCGCATTTATGCAAGCAAACGGGTCTCCTGCAACATCTCTACCCAACGTTTTAAGGGGCGTGCCATGCCAAGTATTAAGATAAACTTGCCCCTCTTTTTTAATAAAATCCATAGGAAAGGATACGTTGTTTACAAGATACTTCGCGTGAGTAACCGCCTCACGGTATTCTTGCGTTCCCGTTTTGACAATCTTTACCCTATCGTCTATTAAATTGCGCGCCGCAAGCTCTTCTTGCAATTTTTCAGGATTTTTGTGCGCGATTATCATTTGGAAATCTTTATACTCGGCACCCTTTAACAATTCTTTATATACGTAGTAGGGATTGCCCTGAAAATTATTCCCGCCAAACGATTCCAAAAAGAAGGTATCTTCCCAAAGAACGCCGTCCTTGTAAAATTCTATGTATTCCCAATACCTGCTCTTTTTCGTATTGCGAATACTGTCGATTCTCGCTTTTATACTGTTAAAAGGGTTCATTTTTACTCCGCTTGTACGTCCGTTTCATAAAGAAAATCGCTAAACGCACCAAATATTCCTTTTTCTTTCCAATGCTTATATTCTTTTACCGTATTCACCGTATAGGCGAACGCGCAAATATTGTTTTTATCGAAGATTTCCCAGCCGTTTCTCTCTTGCAAAGCTTTTACGGAAATAGACACTGCGCCAATCTTATATTTAATACAGGTTTGCAGCGTTTTCAAATAATCCGTTGCCATCATACAAACATGTAGCATTTTATAATCGTACACACTTTGCACTTGTAAAATATTTTCCTCGTTAAATACTTGAATAACAATTCTATTTAACGCGTTTTCCTCTTTAACGTACTCTTTGATAAACTTTGCAAACGCCGTCAAATCGGTAAACTTGCAATCAAAAATTACGATAATGTCAGAATACAATTTTATCATATCCAGGCATTTTTCTATTTTTAGCGGCGTAAAACGCCCGTCCAAACAATCCAATCCCTCGCCGTCCGTATGCGCCAAAATAAACGAACCGTCTTTCTCGTCCACGTCGTATTCAAACGTGCGATTTCCCTTTTGATAATAATGAGGGAACGCCTCCTCACAGTTGAGATAATCGAGCCCTTGTAAGCCCCCGCCCGCGTGCGTAATTACGTTAATTCTCTCAAAAAACGCATCGCGATTGGGCGCATTGTCGAGGCGTTGAGCAAACGATTCCACTCTACTATTTCCCTTGGCTTTTTTTTCGAGAATTCTCTCCATCTTGCCATTCAATTTTACAAACGGTTTACAAAGCAATCGTACCCCGCGATAAAACAGCATTGAAAAACTCATAAATTTTCCGTTTCCTCTATCGATTCCTCTTTTGGTTCAGTTACTACGTTCTTTTTTCTTTTCAAACCGGTCACAACGCCTTTAACTAGGCCTTTTTCTTCTTTGTTCATACCAACGAAGAAAGAGTAACCCACAAACACTATCGTATATATGCCTATTTTCAAGAACAGCCACAGCCACGATACGTTGGGAATTAAAAGGTTAATCCCTATCCCAACGGCAATAATCGGCAAAAACTTCAAGAGTAGGAGTAGGATATTTATCCAAAATCTACCAATCTCAAACCCTATCTTTTTCTTATAGTACCAATTGATAATGATACCTTTTGTTAAAAGAGTCGTTAATCCCGTACAAATAGCGCACCCCATCGGACCCCAATAAATGCCCGCGGGAATACTCGCCGCTACGTTTAGAACTGCGCAAACAACGTACAAAATCGCCTTAAATTGATGTTTGTTGATAGCCTGTAATACCTGTACTGGAATCGCTTGAATATTGGGGATAATCGCAGGCAATATAAGTACTAACGCAAGCCAATAAGCAATTGCATATTCCTCACCAACCCATAAATAAACGAACTGTTTCCCAAATATAACAAACCCGCTACACATTAAGAACGCAAGAAAGAATTGAATACGTCCCACGCGAATTGATAAATTGGTCATATCTTTCATTGTTGCGCCTTTGGTAATTTGTGACGTAACACGAGGAAAAAATACGCTCGCAACGATGCCAGGAATTTGTTGAATATACGTATTCAATTGATATCCCACCGCATAAACAGCTACCGCGACCTCACCACTAATAACGCCCAATATCAAGCTGTCCGCATGGTCGTTTAGTTGTCCAACTATCATCCCCAAGAAAATGAAAAAGGAATACCCTATAATTTCTTTGATGATACTGAAATCCATATCTTTTTTCTTAAAAGATATTTTCACTTTCAGCACTCTATGAACGTAAATGATATGTATAAGATTAAGCAATTGTTGGAGCACCAACGCAACGATAGATAACGCAATTGCCTTATATCCCCAAATCAAAAGCGGAATCATAACCAGCGGTTTAGACAACGTATAGAGCAGGTTTGCCACTTTTATAAAAGTAAATCTTTCATATGATTCCACAATCGCATGATAGGGCTGCGTTGCAAACGTCAATGCCAAGTTTGCCACCATTACGATAATAATTACACGTAACTCAAAATATCCTCTTGCCCCTGTGGAAACAGTAAACATAGAACTGGACAACACACATATTACTACGCCTACCACCAAGATTATTGCAGCCAAAAATCCGTATAAACGCATAAACATGCCGTATAAACCGGCCGTCTTATTTTCGTTACCCTCTGCCCTATATTTGGATGCATAGCGCACTACGGCTGAACCAAAACCAAACTCTGCCAACCCCAAAAAGCTGACAGCCGATTGCCCCATGTTGTACAATCCATATTGTTGTTGCCCCAACGAACGCAATAAAAACGGCGTATACGTTAAAGAAACGATTATACCTGCAACCATAGTTATATAGGAGAATATTACCCCTAATTTTAAGTTCTTTGTGCTTTCCATTATCCTATCTGCCTATTCTTCTATTTTCTCTATTCCCTTTCTTAAACGGCATTTTTTATATATTTTTTGTATTAACGCCACTTCCTTGTTGTTAACGATGGTTACCAGTTTGTCAATACCTATGCAAAGCGCAAACATGGCAACGTTTACAACAAAATAATACCCAACAAACCACCACGCCGTGCAAAATACTTCTATATGTAGCCATTTCGTATACAACAAAGGAACTAATGCAGGATGAGCGGTAATTAAATATATAGACAAGAGGTTTCCCGATATTGCCGCTATCCATTTACCGCGCATACGTATTTTTGCAAAAAACATAAACATTGCAACAGCCGTTATCAATAAAAACGTGTAACGCAATCCCTCGTCCAATTTGGAATGTTCTATCCCCAAATGCCTTGCCACAAATCTTTCCGCAACGTATATAGCCATTGCTAATACGTACGCCAAAACAACCCACCGCATTTTTATATTTTCTTGCGGCTTAAACTTCTTCAAATAATACCCAACAACGTAAGCAAGCAATCCCTCTAATAAGGTGTAACTTGCATCCATAACGCAGGTATTGTTGATTAACAGAGCAAAGATTATGAGCAAGAATTGCGTTTTCGATAAGCTTTCCAATCCAGGTATTAAGAGAAAAGATAATACGTATAAAACGAGATACGCCGATACAAACCAATATTTATTAAAGATTACGGGAAAAAACGATTTGATAGTATACCCCAAACCCACGTCAGGATTAACGCCAACGATAAAAACAATCAGCGCGATTAAAAACGAATAAAAACACGTCTTTCTTTGAATAAACAACGCCTTACCAATTTTCGGCTTTTTCGCAAAGAAACCTGCCAATAAGAAGAACAGCGTATTACCGATTTGACACAAGAAATAAATCGGCATTATAATGAAATAATTTTTATCGCTTGTTGTAAGTTTATTAACAGCACCGCCCCAACCAAGAAAATGCGCCGTCATAATCATAAACATCGCAATAATCCTCAAAAGGTCGAGCGATACATTTCTTTCTTCTTTTACTTGTATCTCCATATTTCCTCCTATTAAAATAACGAACGGAAGCGGTTAAAACATTTTTTGATGATTTGCCAAAACGTATAATTTTTTACCACGTCTTTCATGGTGCAATTCACATATTCTTCGTGTGTCATTTTACCGCGATTTGAATAATCAAGCTCTCTATTAGCCTTTTCAAAATACTCAATGAGTTCGGGCTCGCCCAACCATTTTCCGTGGATTACAGCCGAACAATCTTTAATCCATAAATAATCGTATATGGGAGGCGTTGTTACTGAATACACCTTTTCTTTATATTTCCAACGTCTTGCCCTATCCGAACCGTATGCCTCAAATCCCCAAATAGACTCCCAAGGGCGTAACCATTTTAAGAGCACCGATTTACGCCAAATGGTGGAAACAAAGTGTGTTTTCCAGTTTCCCGTATATAATTGATAATTCATTTTATTATCAATCACATACTCATTGCTAGAGGTATTTCTAATGCGCGTCCCGTTCATTTGAAACGAAGCAATCGATTTGTCCTGCTCCATAATATCTATAATTTCTTCAAATTTATCCCCGTCAACTTCTGCACAAACAAAGAAATCGTCTAAAACCAAAAAGATATATTCTTCGTCTATTCGATTCAGGACATCAATAAAGCGTCTACTCCAAGTTAAATTCTTTTGTTTTGTTTGATTAAGCGTTTTTACCTCAAACCCCCAAGGCTTCCTTGGAACAAATTGCTAAACTCCGTATTCAAATATAAGGAATATGGTATATTTTTCCAATAAACATCCAAGCTTTCAAAAAAAAGGAGCCCATAAATCCTCGTATCCATCACAAGACGACATCAAAAATGCGCAACGATTTTTAGCACTCATTATTTATCTCCTTTCTTTTAATAAGCTATTTTTATATTGACTTTTATTTTCCCTCTTTTGCATAAATACTTGCAGCCAACTTAAAATCGACCAATATACAAAACCCTCAGTACTACCAACGGAATTCATTGCCGAACAACCATAAAAACAAAGTAACATAATAAAAATCATCATAACGATTACTTTTATCCTTACGTCTTTTAATTTTGTCACATATTTTATACCGTGGAGAAAAATCATTCCTACCATTAGTAATACAAATAGCAAGCCGACAATCCCAGTCTCAATTGCAATCGTTAAGTACGAATTATGAAACGCCAAGCCGTAATCTCTATAATCTTGTATATATCCTAGATATTGCTTTGTGTTTAATTTTGCAGAAATTCCATACCCCCAACCAATAATGGGGTTTTGTTTTATTAACTTAAAAGCTGCAACCCAAATAAGCCCTCTATCCGCACCAACTGTAATCAATCGGTTAATCCCTGAAATCCCCAATAAGAAGTCCTTAAACAAACTAAAACCTAAAACGACAAGAGCAATAAAAAATAGCCAAAAATAAAGTCGCGTTTTTTTGCTAAAAATCAATTGCGTCATAAAAACAAGATTAATCAAAATGGATACTGTATACGTTCTTGACCCAGACGCAATGGCAGTTATTGTACACATAACCATAAACAACAAGCAAATTGCCTTATAAGCTTTTTTAGTAGCCAACAGATACATCAGCAATGCAAACAGAAACGCAACATTGCTAAATATCCCCAAGGAATTTGGATTTCCTGTAATACCTTGCGCCCTATCGCTCCCACCCGACCAATCTAAGAAAATAAAATTTAACAACTCGTATATTAAAAACAAAACACCCATTATTTTCAACGGCGTAAATATTTCTTCCGTCTCTTTAAGAATATAGAAATAATTATAAAACAAAAACGTCATTAAAATAAACGAAATAGCTCTACTTATAGAGTAGACTATATCCATGCTTATAAATGATGTCCCCACAAAAATAAGCACGGTAGGAATGTAAAAAGGCAATGGAGGAATCATTAGCGTTTGATGTTGTATTAATATTAAGCCAACTATTAACGCCGGAAGAACCCATCGAAGAATAGTGTCGCCTGGTATGCTGTACTTACTATCCAACGACACAAATATAATCGTCGTTATAGCAAATAGCACATGGTATATTTTATTATTAATGCGTTGCAATTGCAAACACCTCCACCAAACATTCACTAAAAAGTGTTTTATATCTATTATGATTCCACGAATCAATAACCGATTCACCGGTTATTCCATTTTTTTGATATAACCATTTCTCCAAAAACGTCGTCAATTCGTCAACGTTTGAATACTCAAACAAATCACCATTAAAATCGGGTAAAATTAAATCGTCTACACAACCAACATTGCTACTTGCTATAACAGGCGTTCCGCAGGTCAAACTTTCATTTACAACTAACCCCCAAGGCTCATAACTCGAAGGCAACACAAATACGTCCGCCGCCTTATAAAAAGAAATCAATTCCCTGGCTTGCATATAGTCATATACTTTTACGTTCTCGCTTAATCCATAGCGGTTACAATATGCCACAATTTCTTCTCTCTGTGCACCTTTCCCTATTAAGACCAGCTTAAAATCGTTATGCCTTTCCCGCAATCTTTTCGCCCCTTCCAATAAAGCAAACAAATTCTTCTCTGGCGCAAATCTTCCAACGTATAAAGCAACTTTTTTCTCTCCAAAACCTTTTTCCGCTTTTAATACTTCTTTACACGGTAAATCGTGGGAAATACTCTTAAACATTTCAACGTCAACTGTCATTGGCATCAACTTAATGCGATTTTCGTCCATGCCATAATAACGAAACAATTCTTTTTGCCTTGTTCCCCCTGCAAAACCATAAGCATTACCAGAAAAAATCTTGCGCAAAAGAAGACTTTTTAAAACTCTTTTTATAGGGGACGAGGGGATATTCAAAGGAGTATCCGTTTCAATCGCATATGGTATTCCCTTTTTACGGCAATACATAATCAAACCCAATCTATCCATCTCCGAGTATCCGTTGATTATGATAAAATCAAAAGACTCTTTTTTTGCAATACTTATCAGTTGCTTCTTTTTTTGTTTAGTAGTACCTGTTAAAACCACCGCATTCTCAGGTAATTTTCGACTTGTTTCATGTCCAGAGATAGACAAATTACAATACACGTATGAAAATTCGATATCGTCAAACGTTTCATACACGTTTGCAACCCGTGCCAAATTATATTCCGTTACCTCGACAAATACCACTAATACCTTTTTCATTGTATATCTCTCAATTTTTTGATTTTTTTTGATAAAGTCTTTTCAAAAACCTACTTCCGTAAACAAAGTTTCTCAATTTTTTTCTAAGTGACTGCTTTATCAAATATAAGCGTTTTTTTATTCTGTTTCGAAATAAAATAAACTCGTAATTATACGTTACATTACAATCCCATTCTTTTTTATAATCGTACGCCCCACGCATCATATCGACAACAGATACGCCTTCTTGATATGCCTTTTCAATCACATTATATTTCATGAAATGTCCCAAACCAAGCTCACCCATCCGAGCAAATGCTGTTAACCAAGTATAGAATTTTTGTTTATCATTGAATAACATTGTAAACGCTACTCGTTCATCCAATTTTTTCAAGGTTGCTATCTTCAAAAGCCCTTGCGCGGATAAATCTTTTACAACATCTTTTGCCCAAGCCAAAGTGGAAACCCCTATTCTTTCTTGTTGACGAACACAATAAATTCTTTCAATATCTATCCATAGTTCTTCACTATACTCTTCTATTTGAAAAATAATATTTTCTTTAATGCAAGGCTTGATTGCTTTTTTTCGCAAGCTAGAACTTATTGCCAACAAATAAGAATCTATCGTTCTATATTCTTGAATATTAATATATGCCGTTGGAACAATTTCTCTAAAAGCAACTTTTTTGTTAAATGAAGCCAATTCCTTGAATAAAGCAAACTGATTACATGCGATTGGTATATTTAGAAATTTAAAGGTTAATTTCCTTTTTTTACATAAATCAAAGATATGATTTAAAAGCAAATCAAAAACCGTTTTCTTTTTTTCAACCATTATAATTAAACCGTAATCAAAATGCTTATCTCCTATCAGTTTAACCTCATTACCTTCAATGATTAAAGGCATAAATCCATATGATTTCTTTACTTCTATTGCTTCTAAAATAAACAATTCACCGCCTTGATGGTTTTTCCACCAGAAATAATTCCAATCCCATGATTGAAACGGCGTTGAATACGACATGTTTTTATATAGTTCCATCCAACGTTCTTTGGCCTCAATAAAATCATTTTCATTGGAGATAACTTTGCAATACATATTATCCTCCTTCACACCACTTTTTCGTATATTTTTATAAGGGTTTCCGCCGAGTGTTTCCACGTATATTTTTCCGCCACCTTTTTTCTTGCGGCTATTCCCATTTCCTCGCACTTTTCTTTATTCAAAAGTGCCGTGATGCAATCGACGATTTGTTCTATGTTATGATTATCCACCAAATAACCGTTTTCGCCGTCCACGATAATCTCGTCGATACCGTTATCTTTGCAACCAACGGCAGGCACGCCGCACGCCATTGCCTCTAAATATACGCAACCAATTGCCTCGTAGTAAGAGGGCAAGATAAACGCATCCGATTTTTGCAAAAGCGCAGTAACTTCACTATACGGCACGTACCCGAGAAATTCCACGTAATCTTGCAAGCCTAAATCCGCCGAAAGTTCCTTTAACTCTTCTTCTAAATATCCGCGGCCTGCGATAATACATTTCACGTTGTCATAGCCCTTTTCAACAACCCGTTGCAAGGCTTGCAACAAATACTTATGCCCTTTCAAAGGAATTAAATTCCCAACCGAACTAATCGTGAACACGCCCGTATTTTCTTTCTCTACGGGCACAAATTTATCCGTGTCAACGCCGTTATAGATAACGTAGCCTTTCCCCGAAAGAGGAACTCGTTTTTCCACCATTTTAAGCACTTTACCGCTTACGCCGATAACGGCATTGGCTTGTTCGTAGACAAGCTGACAAGTTTGCGCAATCTTATCGCAATTCCTTGCTCCTGCATAGCTTTTATCAAAGAACACGTCCAAACCGTGCCCATGCACAACGAACGGTACGCCGTATTTTTTTGACGCTTGCATTAACGCCGTCCCCGCAGGCAACGGAGCGTCCGCGTGGTACACGTCAAAGTTTTTCAAGTTTAATTTCTTGTCCAAGCGACGGAAAAGCGATTTCCCTATCTTATGAAAATTTACCGTGCCGGGCAGTTTGAAAAAGCGAATATAGCGGATACGTACGCCTTCGTACTCCCACTCCTTTACCTTAACCTCTCTATCGTAAAAAGTGACGGGAACAACGACCGTTACGTCAACGCCTGCCTTTTTCAATGCCTTTACCTGCTCGTGACAAAAAATCCCTTTTTGCGGATATGCAGGCGTGGGATACATCCCCGTTACGTACAATACTCTCATTTTTAACCCCTTTTAAAAATCGTATTTATGAACGTGCTGTTTACGGACGGAAGAAAGCCACAATCTTGCCCGTTGCAAATACCCTTTCCAATTCAACTTTCCTTTCAATTTCTTTTCAAACACCTCTAACGTATCGGTGTTGGAAACCCCAATTCTTGGCAACAAACCGCCCTTTTGCAATTTGCGTTTTCCCACCATACCGTAGAAAGAGCCTAAAACGTATTTATATTCCCCGTTCGTCTTCAAAAGGCGCAACGATTTTCTATCATACGTCCCAAACGGCAAACAAATCGCACAAGGTTTTCTGTTTAATTCCCTTTCAAAAAACGTTTGCGAGTTTTGTATTTCCTCTTGCATCAAAGGCGTAGTGAGCGTACGAATATCCACGTGATTATGCGTATGCGCTTGCATTTCAAACCCACCGCTTTCTTGCAACACCTTTATTTGCCCCCAATCCATAAACTTAGCGTCGTTGCCAATGTACGCCGTGGGCAAATAGATATTTCCTTTCACTCCGTATTTTTTCATAATCGGCGCGGCGTTTTCATATACCGAAAGGAAACCGTCGTCAAAAGACACAACCACCGATTTTTCAGGCAGCGGCTTATCCAAATCCGAAAAGAACAAAGCCGTGTATCCGTTATCTTGCAAATATTTCATTTGCTCTTCAAACTTCTCTTCTTCGATTTTTTGATAGCTATCGCCTTCCCCCTTTTTCACCACTTCGTGATAATAGAGGATTAATAATTTTTTCATCTCTTATTCCCCGTCTTTAATCCCGTCAAAAATACACTCGATAACCGTTTTCTTCTTTTCCTCGCCGTCCTTGTTTTGCGGCGTGATATAAGGCAACGTACCCTCAATCACTTGTTTCATAAGGCTTGCCAATTTTTCCGCATCGTAAATGCCGTAGAAATGCGCGTTCTCATATCCGTCCAAACTCTCACGGCAAAAGGGCATATCGGAGGCAAGCACAATCGCTTTCATCTTTCTCGCCTCTAACGGCGGTAACCCAAACGTTTCCAAATAACTAGGGAAAAGCATAACCGACTTGCTATAATAATCAAACACCTCGTCTTTGGATATAATCCCCGTGAATTCTATCGGGTAGCCGTTTTCCTTTGCCACCTGTGCAATACCTGCGGAAAAGGGCGAAACGCCGTCCATTGTGAACACCACTTTATATCCGTCCGTAATCCCCTCTTTTTTCAACAGCGCGCAAGCGTCAAGGATAACCTTATGGTTTTTATGTACCCCGTCGCCTGCTGGATAGAAAAAGATAGGTTGTTGCAAGTTATACGGCTTTTCCAAAAACCGCTCTTCTATCGTCACTTTGGGATTCACCACGCTGAATTTATTTTCATCAAAGGGAATCCACTTTGCCGACGCCTCCTTAAACCATTTCGTTTGCACGATGATATGGTCGGCTTTTCGAAGTTGCTTTCTATAAATTCTCGCAATGAATTTTTGGCGAATTGCATATTGTCTTTGCCCCTTATCCCATAAAGAGAATTTTACGGGCGAAAATTGGAGCGATTGATGGAAATATACGACTTGTTTTACCTTCGCCCGTTTTACAGGAGCGTTTTGCATCGAGTACACCAAATCAATCTTCTTTTCTTTGATAACCTTTTGCACGCAAAACGTATCAAAATACCAACGGTGCAACCACGATTTCTTTATCCACGGCTCTCTTATCACCGTTACGTTTTCGCTATCTTGCAATTTATCCGTCGACACGAGAAAATACCAATGAATACTCTTATCGGGATAATCGAGCACCTCTTGATAAAAATTTTCAAGTATCGTCAGTGCGCCGGCGTATTCCGCCGCCAAATTGTATACCAAAATGTTCATAAGCGATTATTTCTCTTCTTTGTTTTCGTTTGCTTTTAATTCCTTTTTCTTTTCGTAGATTTTCGCATCCACCAAGAACCGATACCAATACGCTTGCAGGAAAGCGAAAATCTTACCCTCTTTTCCGTCTAAAAAGCCAAGTTTCAAATAGTAGCGATACCAATAATACAACTTTGCACGCAATCCCATTGGCAATTTGTAATATATCTTGAACTTTACAAAACGCTTGAATTTTGCACTTCGATTTAACACGACTTTTTCCGCGTCTTCTTTGGGAGTTAAATAATCTAAAACCTCTCTACTAGAATATTTATTGTGCTTTTCAATCCACGCAGTCAAGTTCTTGTAATCGTAGTGAAGACAATCGTTTTTCATTTCAATCGAACGCCCCTCGTCCAAGACGATATGTTCGTCCATATTACGATTTTCCATGTGCGCCGTGCCGTTTTTATAAACCACCATTTTTCTAAACGGATAGATACCGCCGTGGCGCAAGGGCTTGCCCATAAAACTTACTTCAAATCGTACGACAATCCCGTTTACGTCGTCGTCCGCATGTTCTAACGTCAACGCCTCCAATTCCGCCGCCGATTTTTCCGTAAAACGCTCGTCCGCGTCAATACGCAAAATCCATTTCGTATCAATTTCCAACGTTTCAATCGCGTAGATAAATTGTTGCGCTTGATTGACAAATTCGTGCGCGATAACCTCCGCGCCCATCTCTTTGGCTATCTCCACCGTCTTGTCGGTGCTAAAACTATCCACGACGACAATTCTCTTTGCAATCGATTGAATAGAAGAAATGCACTCTCGAATATTCTTTTCTTCGTTAAGCGTCAAAATTATCGCCGTTAAATCCGCCATCTTTTATCTCCCCAAGTAGATATCCATTTCGTCCATTAAAGTAGTTTTGTCAAAATGCGCGTCGCTGTACGCTTTTGCCTTTTTGCCAAGCTCGGCAATATCCTTTCTCTCCATCAAAGCGCAAATCGCGTCCGCCAACGCCTCCGCGTTACCAATTTCACAACAAACGCCGCAATCCGCCTCACGGATAATCTTTTCCGTTTCGCCCGACGCCGACGCCAAAATAGGCATGCCGCACGCCATATACGATTGCATCTTTGCAGGAATCGTATTCGCCCAAAGCGGATTGTCCATATACGACACGAACGCCATATCGCAAGCGCATAAATACGCAGGAATTTCTTCCGCAGGCTGACGGGGAATTAAAGTGAAATATTCTTCCACGCCTTTTTCCGCAATCTCGGCAAGGAGTTGTTCCTTCTCTCTTCCGTCGCCCACGATAACGAATTTTACCTTCGTATCCTTTTCTTTCAACACCGCCGCCGTTTTAGGCAAAATATCCAGCCCTTGCGCGCGCCCAATGTTTCCCGTGAAAATTATCTTGAAAATATCTTTGGGCAACTCGTCCGCTTTCGTATTCTCCGTCGGTTGATAAAAACTCTCCGCATATTGCGGCCAATATTTTACCTTGTCCTTGTTGTCGTGTACCCGTTTTTGAATTTCTTTTACAAAGCTCTCGCTCGTCCCAAAAATCAAATCGCAACGGCGGTAGATTTTATCCACCATCTTTCCAATCCGTTTCAAAATAAACGCATTGTTAATCCCCGTCACCGTTTGCACGTTTTCAGGCCACAAATCCTGTACGTAAAGATAGTGCGGAATTTTTCGCTTTTTCGCGTACCACATAGGCACGAGCGCCTGCGTCATCGGCGACACCTCGAAAGTGAACACCGCATCCACTTTCAACTTCGTAAACAGTTTCCAAAACCAACCCGAAATTACGAAGGAATAATAATTGAGCACCAACCGAATTTTCCCTTTCCCTCTCGAAATCAAGGGAATACGGATAATGTCGATACCGTTCCAATGCTCCTTGCGTTTCTTTCGCCAGTTATACCCCTTGTAGAACTTTCCCTCGGGATAGTTGGGGATACCCGTCAACACCGTTACTTTGTACCCACGCTTTACCCACTCTTGACACATATCGTTGATACGGAAAGGTTCGGGATAGAAATACTGGCTAACGACCAATATATGTTTCTTTTCCGTCATTGTTCCGTTGCCTCAATCGATTCGTCCAAATTCTTCAAACGATAGTCTTGCTTATACTCGCTCATCTCCATATCGTAGGCAAAGTTGCCAAACGCCTTATTGACGAGCCCCGTAAACAAGCCCATAAATTTCACCGCCCAGCCAAAGCCTTTTACAAGGCGTACCTTTTTGCCGTGCGCCGCGCCAATCTTTTTCACGATTTCCGCCGTGTTGCCGTACTCCGCGTTTTGCGGAAAGAACACGCCGCTTTCTTCGTTTACAATCATAAGACGGACGAATTCCAATAAGTTTTCAATGTACAACATCGAACGTTGGTTTTTCACGTACGGGAAGAAAGGCAATTTTTTACCGAACTTGGAAAGCACGGGATAGTTCCCCTTGCTCCCTTTTCCGTAAATCATCGGCGGACGGAGAATCACCAATTTGAAACTTTCGTCCTCCAATTCTTTCAACCCAATCTCCGCTTGCACCTTGCTATCCGAATACGCATTTTCGGGCGATACGGGCGTTTCGCGCGTAATCATTTTCGTCTTGCCGATTTTCGCGCTTTTGCCGTAGACGATAGCGCTGCTCATAAAGATAAACTGCTTTACGCCCTCCGCTTTGGCTTTCTTCGCCGTTTCAACCGCCAAATCGCTATTTACCGCATAATAGAGTTTTTTCTTCTCTTCGCTAATCTTGCCGTTATCCGAGTGCGCAATGCCTGCCACGTGATACACGCAATCGTACGAGGAAAAATCCTTTTCCCTCCACGTCCCGTCAATCATATCGACGGTTTCTACGCCAACCTCGTCAGCAAACGCTTTCATATAGTTTTCAAAGGACACGCCGATATAGCTATTTGCGCCCGTTATTAAAACCTTTTTCATATCACTCGTTCTCCGTTTGCTCCGCGTCGGCTACCGCCGCCTCTTCTACAACCGCTTGTGCTTGTTTTGCCGCCTCTTCTTGCTTATGTATTTCTCCCGTGCCGCCCTCGACTACGCCGTCGCTTTTAAGCACCGAGAACACCGTACCAAACAAACACTTGCAATCGAACAAGAACCCCATCTTCTCCACGTACTCGCCGTCGAGTTTCGCTTTAACGGGAATTTCCAACTCGTCCCTGCCGTTGATTTGCGCCCAACCCGTAAGACCGGGGCGAACGTCGTTTGCGCCGTATTTATCTCTTTCCGCAATCAAGTCGTCTTGATTCCAAAGCGCAGGGCGAGGGCCGATAATAGACATATGCCCTACGAAGATATTGAAAATTTGAGGCAGCTCGTCCAAAGAGGTTTTACGCAAAAAACCGCCAACCTTGGTAATCCATTTCTTGGGGTCGGCAAGTTCGTGCGTGGGCGCGTTAGGGGGCGTATCTACCCTCATCGTGCGGAATTTTAAGATGGTGAAATGTTTTTTATGAATACCAATACGTTTTTGCTTGAAAAACGCAGGGCCTTTACTGTCGCATTTGATAGCGATAATTAAAATCAACATCGGCAATGCCAATACGCAAATACCGATAAACGAACAAACGATGTCAATCAATCTTTTGAAAAAATGCTTGTACATAAATTACCCTTTTTCCCTTTCTTGCGTGCGTATTGCGCGTGCATATATGCGCACACAAAACATTATATCACAGCATTTTTGTTTTGTCAATAGTTAAGTAATAAAAAAATGGCACGTCGTCTTTTTTATATATAAAAAAGATACCACGCCTACCCATAGGATAAGCGTGGCAATTTCCGCCTTGTATATAGACCAAATATTTAGTTCAACAAGCGATAGCTTATTTCGTGCCGAAAATTCTATCCCCTGCGTCCCCCAAACCAGGCAAAATATACCCGTGTTCGTTCAAACAACGGTCGAGCGTGGAAATGAAAATCTCCACGTCGGGGTGCGCTTTCGCCACCTTTTCTACCCCCTCGGGCGCGGCGATAATCGACATCAATTTTATCTTCTTGCAACCGCGTTTTTTCAACATTTGAATCGCATCGCAAGCGCTGCCGCCCGTAGCCAACATAGGGTCTACCACCATCACAACCTTCTCTTCGATTTGAGGAGGTAACTTGCAATAATATTCTTCCGGCTCTAACGTTTCTTCGTTACGGCAAAGCCCGATATGCCCCACTTTTGCCGCAGGGAACAAAGACAAAACTCCGTCTACCATACCCAAGCCTGCGCGCAGGATAGGCACGATAGCAATCGAGTTTTCTTTCACTACCGTTTGCACCGTCTTTTCCAAAGGCGTTTCCACCTCAATCTCCTGCGTAGGCACGTCCTTAAAGCTCTCGTACGCCATTAGCATAGCAAGCTCTTTTACAATCTCTCTAAACTGTTTTGTATCCGTCTTTTTATCACGGATAATTGCAAGCTTGTGTCGAATCAAAGGATGATTCAAAACGATTACGTTTTCATACTTTTCCATTATTCAAGCTCCTTTAAGGGTTATTCTTCCGTTTGCTCACTCACGCAAGCGTCCGCCGTTTCTACGGGCGTTTCTTCCGTCTTTGCCTCTTCCGCCTTTTTGCGCTTGGACGTAACGAGGTTGACGAGAATACCCAAAATCAACGCGCAAGCAACGGAGGTAATGGTGACTTTACCAATCTCCAATACCATACCGCCAACACCTGCAATCAATACGGAGGCAACGGTGAACAAGTTTGCATTTTCGCTCAAATCCACCTTTTGAATCATCTTCAAACCAGACACCGCGATAAAGCCGTACAAGGAAATGCAAACGCCGCCCATTACGCAGGAAGGAATCGTCGCCAAGAAGGTAACGAAAGGCGCAACGAACGCCGACACGATACAAATAACCGCCGCCGTGAAAATCGTGATTACCGACGCGTTACCCGAAATAGCAACGCAACCAACCGATTCGCCGTACGTCGTGTTAGGGCAACCGCCAAAGAACGCGCCCACCATCGAGCCAACGCCGTCGCCAAGCAACGTTCTATGCAAACCAGGCTCTTTCGTCAAATCTTCCCCGATAATGGAAGAAATATTCTTATGGTCGGCAAGGTGTTCGGCAAATACGACGAACGCCACGGGTACGTACGCAACCAAAATGGTGACGATAAACGCGCCCCAAGCAAAATCTTGCACGTCGCCAATGCCCTTGAACGCCTCGATAAAGGTAAGTTGAGGCAACCAAGCCATATCCTTAAATTGAGCAAAGTTGATAAGTTGAAGAGCAGGCGTACCCGTCGCAACGCCGATAACGGTAAAGAGAGTCGCTACTACGTAACCCACCAAGATACCCAAGATAAAGGGAATCATTTTCATCATCTTCTTGCCGTAAATGGAGAACGCCACGATACTGAAAAACGTGATAAGTCCGCAAAGGAGTGCGATATACGGGGACGCAACGGGGTTGCCTCCCTCCAAAACCGAGCCCTTAAACAAATCCCCAATCGCGTTGCCCGAAAGGGACAAACCGATTACCGCAACCGTAGGCCCGATAACGGACATAGGCATTACCTTATCAATCCATTTCGTCCCCACGAATTTTACCACTACCGCAATGATAACGTAGACAAGACCCGCAAACACCGCGCCGAGGATAATACCCAAATACCCAAGCGACATATACGCGCCTGCACCACCAAACGCCGCGCACATCGAACCGATAAACGCGAACGAAGAACCCAAGAATACGGGGCTCTTAAACTTGGTAAATAACAAATACACAAGCGTACCGATACCTGCGCCGATAAGCGCCGCCGATTGCGACATTTGCGAGCCCGTGCTGCCGTTGATGATAACGGGCACGACAATCGTTGCCGCAAGGATTGCCAACACTTGTTGGAAAGCAAACACCAACGTCTTCCAAAGCCCAGGTTTGTCTTTTACGCCATAAACAAGATTTACGTTGCTCATTAGAAAAACTCCTTTGTTAAAATACTACTCGTTCGTAACCTATGCCGTTACAAACTTATCCTTTGTATTATATCACATAAAAATCGGGAAAACAATACCTTTTATAAAATAATTTTTATAAGAATTTATCCTGCCGTTTATAAAAAATAAAAAGCCACCACCGTAATAGTGATGACTTTTTGGTCGAGGCGACGGGATTCGAACCCACGACCTTTGCGTCCCGAACGCAACGCGCTACCAACTGCGCTACGCCTCGATGTTTTCTATTGCTTTTTTTCGAGGCGACGGCATATTGCCTGACGGCAAAGCTTCGGGCTGCGCCCTCGCGCGAACCCACGACCTTTGCGTCCCGAACGCAACGCGCTACCAACTGCGCTACGCCTCGATATACGTTTCCGCATTAGAAACGCATACATTATAGCAAATATATTTTTTCTTGTCAATTCTTTTTATGCCGAAAAAAGGCTTTTTTCAAATTTCCTTTTTAAGCGCTGCAAAGGCGTTTTATCACCTCTTTCAACGCATACCTGCCTACTTGTTTTCCGCTAAATACGCCGTGGCGGAGTGCGCCGCAACGTTGCCCTCGCCTGCCGCTTTTACGTATTGATAGGGTCTGCCCGTGCAATCACCTGCCGCAAAAAGCCCCGATAAATTCGTCTTACAAGCTCTATCTACCCTAACGTGCCCGTTTTCCGTTTCCAACCCTGGTACTAACGCCGAGGGAGAAATGGCGCTCTTTAAGAAAAATACGCCGTCGACAGCCACCTCTTTATCCTTAAACGCAAGCGCCGTCACCTTTTTATCCCCAACGATTTCCGTAGGAACGCCGCGTAAAATTTCCATATTTTCGTTATCAAGCCCCTCCGCTTTATACATAGGTACAAAATACGTCTTTTTCGCTATTTGCGACAAATACTCCGCCTCGTGCAAGTATTCTTTGGAAGAACAAACCACCGCAATCGTCTTATCTTTATACAAAAACCCGTCACACGTGGCGCAATAACTTACCCCACGCCCCAAATATTCCAACTCCCCTTTCACGGGTTTCACCGTTTCCACGCCCGTTGCCAACACAACCGTTTTCGCCTCGAACGTTTCCTTATCGCAAGCAATAGCATAGTGCGTACCGAGCATATACACGCCCGTCACCGTCTTTTCCGTTATCTCTATCCCCATTTCTTCCACGTGCGAAGAAAACGCCTTGGCAAGCCCCTCGCCCGTGATGGACGGGAGCGCAGGATAGTTGCGGATAAGTTCCGCCTTGCGTATCTTTTCCGAAAAGTTCTTCTTCCCAAACCATATAAAATTTTTATTCAACGATTTCAACGTTATCGCCGCAGACACCCCTGCCGCGCCGCCGCCGATTATCGCCACGTCGTACATCATAGTTTATCCCTCGTTTCTATTTTGCGTAAATTACCTATCCAAATATTCGTCCGCGCTACACCAACGCACGTTTTCTATTCCCTCGCCGACCACCGACACGCAGTATTCTTCCCCAAAGCGTTCTTCCCATTTCGTTGCCGCTTGATAATTTTGCGTATCCACCTCTCTCGGCACAAAACCGTTCTCGCCGTACGCCTTAAAAATCGCCTCTTTTTGCGTCCATTTCTCCAACAGGTATCTTTCTTTATCTTCCCCCGTTAATCGCGCAAAAACAGCCCTTTCCGCCTCACATAAAATCTTTTCTTGCAAGCGCAAAAGTTTCTCTTTGCCCCTTTCCACGTCGACGCCAACCGCGCGCAGGGAAAGCGCTACCGCCGCCATATCCCCCGAGTGGGAAAGGGAAAAGCAAATATCTTTCGACGCCCATTTGCCCGACGGGAGCTTTTCAAACGCCGACAAATCCACCCTATCGCCCTGCGTTTTACGCAAAGCGTATTCGAGCAGTTTCCATACGCAATAACGCTCTTTACGCACTCTCTCGTTAGCGCAAGCGGATATTTCCTCGTTCCGCGCTTGGCAAGAAAGCTCGGTGATTTGCACGCTTTTAGGGATTGCCCCCACGTACACGTATATATTTTCGTCTTTTATGATTTCCACCTAATTTAAGCCGTCCATTTTACTATTAAAAACGCAAGCAACGGCAAAGCGTTGCACCCTGCCGTCCAAGATATATTAACCGAATTCCTTTACGTTATCGTACGAGGAAACTTGCGCCTCGTAGCAAAGGCGTTGTTGCAACAACCATTTCCAAACCTCGCTATCGCAAAAGGTGGGCGTCCAAGCGTTATGCTCCACCCCTTTATACACGGTGAGCTTGGCATTTCCGCCGTTATCGTTTATCCATTTTACCATCTTCTTGCTCTCTTCTACGTACACAACGGGGTCGTTTTCGCCGTGAAAAGCCCACACGCCCATATCCTTAAAGCGCGCGCCGTTCCAATACATACCGCCCCCACAAATAGGCACGATTGCCGCAAAGAGTTCTGGACGGCACATCGCCATTTGCCACGTTGCGTATCCGCCCATACTCGCGCCCGTGAGGCACACGCGCGTAGCGTCTACGTAGGGCAACTTGGAGGCGTATTCGATAAACGCTTGCAACTGCTCGAAGATATTAAACCAAGAATCGGCGTAGCATTGCGGAGCAATACAAATAGCCCCCTCTAAAAACGATTGCGTATCCGAGAAAAAGGGGTGCGTATAAATAAGGTTCGTATCCCTGCCCCTGCCGCCTGCGCCGTGCAGGTAGATAACGAGCGGATACTTTTCCGTATCCTTAAACCCAACGGGCAACCTACGCACGTAGTCCAATTTTTCAAAACGCAAAATTTCCATAATAACTCCTTTACGCCAAGCGTTATTTTTCATCTAAAAATATTATAGCAAATTTTTATTATTTTGCAATACCCTTTGCCTATTTCTTTCCCCTTTTTCACAAAAAAACTCCGCGATTGCATTTTTGCAACCGCGGAAAGATTTATATCCTTTGATTATTGAATATCGTTTGCGTAAACGGGGAACTTTTCGCAAAGCGCTTTTACTTCCGCCATTACTTCTTCAAAGCAAGCTTCCTTTTCTTTGATAACGCGCGCAACGAGTTGTGCAACCTTACGGCACTCCTCTTCCTTAAAGCCACG
>JAZRSE010000009.1:0-1942 GCA_045651305.1 Candidatus Scatosoma sp.
TGACGTTAGAGCCCCGTCTTGGCAACCCCGTTCCCCGTATCGCGGAATCGCGTGGGGTCATTTTGAACGCAGTCGGCTTGCAAAACCCCGGCGTGGAGCATTTCATCGAAAGCGACCTTGCTTGGCTTAAATCCACGGGCACGGCGGTTATCGCCAACGTCGCAGGTAAGACCTTGGAAGATTATGAAAAAATTTGCGCGCGCTTGGACGGTTTGGTGGATATGATTGAGCTCAACATTTCCTGCCCCAACGTAAAAAGCGGCGGTATGGCGTTCGGTATCAAACCGCAATCGGTAGAGGAAGTGACCCGCGTGGCGAAATCGGGCGCGAAAAACACACCGCTCATCGTAAAGCTTTCTCCCAACGTGGAAAGCATCGCCACCAACGCCAAAGCGGCGGAAAACGGCGGTGCGGATTGTATTTCGCTCATCAACACCCTGACGGGTATGGCAATCGACATCGAGCGTAGAAAGCCTATCATCGCAAACAACACGGGCGGCGTATCGGGCGCAGGCGTGAAACCGATTGCCGTGCGTATGGTGTACGAGGCGTCGCAAGCGGTAAAAATCCCCGTAATCGGTATGGGCGGTATCACGTGCGCGGAGGACGCTATCGAGTTTTTGATGGCAGGCGCAACGGCGGTGCAAGTGGGTACGGCAAACTTTACCGACCCGTACGCAATGCCCAAGATTATCAAAGGCTTGAACGATTGGTGCGATAAACACAATATAAAAAACGTAACCGAATTGACGGGTACGTTGCAACTTAACGTTAGATAAAGGAGAAATATTATGGCATATACGTACAAAGAAGAATTTATCCGTTTTATGGTAAGCAACGGTGTGTTGCGTTTTGGTCAATTTACGCTTAAAAGCGGTAGACTTGCTCCCTATTTCATCAACACGGGCAACTACAAAACGGGCAAACAACTTGCAAAACTCGGCGAATATTACGCCGCTTGTATTAAGGACAACAACTTGGAGGCGGACACGCTCGTAGGGCCTGCGTATAAGGGTATTCCTCTTTCCGTAGCAACGGCAATCGCATCCTATACCAAGTACGATACGGAATTTAATTACTGCTTTGATAGAAAAGAAGTAAAAGACCACGGCGAGGGCGGACTTTTCGTTGGTAAACAACTCGTTGACGGCGAAAAGGTAATCATTATCGAAGACGTAATGACGTCGGGCAAGGCTCTTAAAGAAATTTTACCGAAATTGGAGGCGGCGGCAAAGGTAAACGTCGTTGGTATGATTATCTCCGTAGACCGTCGTGAAAAGGCGCTCGATAGCGATTTGTCGGCAGTTAGCGCGGCGAAAAAAGATTTCGGTATCGACGTGTATTCGGTTGTAACGATGGACGATATTATCGCGGCGATTGAAAAGGGCGTTATCGAGGGCAAGGAACACCTTGACGCAATGTACGCCTACCGCGAAACTTACGGCGCGAAGTGAGTAAAGACGCGCGTTCTTGCGTGTGCAGGCGTGTACGTTTGCGCCTCTAATACGTGCGTAGACAGGGCGTAAATGGCAAACGCGCAAATGATTAAAACAGCCAAACAAATTAAAAGACTTTTCTTCATACCCCAAGTATGCGTAGAAATGCAGTAGGGTATGCGAAAAAAAGGAATAGAATATGAAAAACATTATTTTGACGGGCGACAGACCTACGAGGAAATTGCATATCGGGCATTACGTCGGCTCGCTCAAACGCCGCGTGGAATTGCAAAACAGCGGTAAATTCGACGAAATTTATATCATGATAGCGGACGCACAAGCGCTCACCGACAATTTCGATAACCCCGATAAGGTGCGCGCAAATATTACGGAAGTGGCGCTCGATTATTTGGCTTGTGGGCTTAACCCCGAAAAATCGACGATTTTCGTGCAATCGCATATCGAACAGCTCACCGAGCTGACTTTCTATTATATGAACCTCGTCA
>JAZRSE010000010.1:0-2387 GCA_045651305.1 Candidatus Scatosoma sp.
TGTAACCACTCCAACTCAGGCAAGCAATTCCGTCAACAAATCCGTATAGCGGAAGAAGTTATGCAAAACCGCCGTTTCGACGCCGATTTCAAGAAGATTGTAAAAGGGTTTATGATTGAAAGCTTTTTGGTGGAAGGCTCGCAAAAACACGACGACGTATTCGGTAAATCTATCACCGACCCTTGCCTTGGTTGGGAGGATACGGAAAGACTGCTTTTGGCGTTGGCGGAACAAGTTTAAGCAGGAGAGTAAGAGTATATGAAAATTGCATTTTTAGGGCCGGAGGGCAGTTATTCGCATTTGGCGGCGCAATCCTTCCTTGCAAGCGAATCTACGGGCGAGCGCAAGGTTAACGATTGGGACGAGTGTATTCCTTTCCGCAATTTCCACGAAGTATTTGCGGCGGTATCCGCAGGGCGCGTTGACGCGGCGGCTATTCCCATTGAAAATAGCTTGCAGGGCGGCATTTTGCAAAACCTTGACTTGTTGCAAGATTCGAAAGATTTGTACGCGGTAAAGGAAACTGTACTTCGCGTAGACCATAGATTGATTTATAAAAAAGGCGTAAAACTTTGCGATATAGGCAGGGTGTATTCCCACCGCCAAGCGCTTGACCAATGCGCGACGTTCTTGTCGCGTGAAATCCCGTTTGCCGCTTTGCGCGACGTGGAATCGACGGCGTTTGGTATTTCCCGTGCAATGGAAGACGATTCGGGCAAGAGCGCGGCTATTGCAGGCTCGCACGCGGTAAACCTCCGCGGTGGGTTCGTAATGAGCGAGGAAAGCATAGCGGACGAAAAGAACAACTATACGCATTTCTTGCTTATCAAAAAGGGCGAGGGCGCGTTGCCGTGCGAAAGCAAACGCGTGTTCTTCTCCGCCGTTTGTCCGCATAAGCCCGGTAGTTTGCTCGAATTGTTGCAAGTGATTGCAAAGTACGGTATCAATATGACGAAAATCGAAAGCCGTCCCGTAAAGGATAGACCGGGGGATTACCGTTTCTTTATCGAGGCGGATTGCTGTATCGGCTCTTCCCAAGTACAAGATATGCTTTCGGCGATTAAAGAACGCACGTTAGAGTGTAAGTTGCTTGGCGCATATAGCCGCAACGACTAAATATATAAACGAAAGATAAAAACATAAGGGTAAGTATGGATTTATTCGATTTTAACAACAATGAAGAAACGGCGCGTCCTTTGGCGGAACGTATGCGCGCAAATTCTTTGGACGAGTTCATCGGGCAAAAACACGTTGTCGCGGAGGGCTCGTTATTGCGCCGCGCGATTGCTACGGATAGGCTGGGCAGTTGTATATTTTGGGGGCCTCCCGGTTGCGGAAAAACGACGCTTGCCAATATCATTGCGCTCCGTACAAACGGCGAGTTTATCAAGCTCAATGCGGTAAACGCAGGCGTTGCGGACGTAAAAAAGGCGGTGGAAACGGCAAGGGATAATTTAAAAATGTTCAATAAACGCACCTATCTTTTATTGGACGAGTGCCACCGTTTTAGCAAGACGCAAAGCGATTCTCTTCTTCCTGCGATTGAACAGGGCACGATTATTTTTATCGGCTCTACGACGGAAAACCCGTATGCGGCGATGACGCCTGCTATCGTTTCCCGTTGCCGCGTGTTCGAGTTTAAGCATTTGACGGACGACGACATTGTAGGCGCGTTGAAAAACGCATTGAAAAACCGACATAAAGGGCTTGGCAAAAAGGATATCCTTGCGGACGAGGACGCGCTTTTGCATATTGCGCGCGTTGCGGCAGGGGATTTGCGTAGCGCGTATAACGCATTAGAACTTGCGGCGCTCACGAGCGAGCCTAACGGGGAGGGAAAGGTGCATATCACCCTTTCCGATGCCGAACAGTCTATTCAAAGAAAAGCCCTTTCCTATAACGAGGATAGCTATTACGATTTTCTTTCGGCGTTTTGTAAATCTCTTCGAGGGAGCGATGCCAATGCGGCGCTCTACTATGCGATGCGTTTAATCGAGGGCGGGTGCGACCCTATGCTCGTGGCAAGGCGGCTTGTCGTGCACTCGGCGGAAGACGTGGGTATGGCAGATCCTAGAGCGTTACAAATTGCGACTTCTGCAATGTACGCTTTGGAAAAAATCGGCGTTCCGGAAGCCATGATACCTCTTTCCGAAGCGATTATTTACGTTTGCGAAGCGGAAAAGAGTAATTCGGTAGTGGAGGCGTTGTTTGCCGCGCAAGCGGACGCAAAGTCAGTTCGCGACGATAGAATTCCGCCCTATTTAAAGGACAATAGCTTTGGTTCTAAAGAGGATAAAGCGCAGTCTTTGAATTATAAGTATCCGCACAACTACGGTGGGTACGTAGAGCAACAATATTTGCCCGATTCGCTCAAGGACAAGGTGTAT
>JAZRSE010000011.1:0-6297 GCA_045651305.1 Candidatus Scatosoma sp.
ACGATCCGACTTCGTAACGACGGTAGAGGCATAATCAACAAAAAACAGCTTATAATAAGCCGAAAAGGAAAGGCTCCGCGCTTCGGCGCGGAGCTGTTTTCTAATAAATAAAAAGAGGACGATAAAAATGAGGGCTATTTGGGCAAAAGGCTTAAAAACGGAGAAGAACGTTACGCTTGCATTTTCGCTTGATTTTGAGGCGAAAGAACGCTTTACGTTGAAACTTGCGGCGGCGTCTTTGTATAGAGTGTACGTAGACGGCGAATTTTTATCTTTCGGTCCGCAACGCGCGGCGAAAGGGTATGCAAGGGTAGAGGATTTTTCCTCGCAGGGCAAACGGTTGGTTATCGAGGTGGAAAGTATTTACGTGCCTACCTTTTGGGTAATCAAACAACTTCCTTTCTTTGCGTGTGAAGTGGAAACGGAGAGCGGCAAGAAATACGACGCTGCCGATTTTTGCTGTCAATTATTGACGGATAAATTACAAAAGGTGCAAAGATACAGCTATCAACGCGGTTTTGCGGAAACGTATAAATTGGGCGAAGATAGGTCGGCTTTGTATCTTACGCAAAGCTACGGCGCGAAAGTTTTGGAAACAGAAGAGGCGGAACTCCCTACGTTGCTCCCTTCGTACGTGGACAAACCGAAATACAATTTGCATACCAAGCAAGAGGTTCTTGAAGAGGGTATTGTCGGCACGGACGAAAGTTTGCCTGTTTGGCGTGATAGGGCGCATGTGCTTGTAGGCACGACGTTGGAGGGCTTTTTAGAGGAAGAGTGGGAGGATAAACTCACGGACGAAACCTCGCGTTTTGTGTATTTTTCCGAGGGCAAGGCTGCGACGAATAAAAAACACCGTTATAAGACGGTGGACTTTTCTCGCGCGATTACGGGCTTTTTCGAGGTGAAAGTAAAGGCGAAAAACGCAGGTTGTTTGTATATCATTTACGACGAACTTTTGTGGCACGAGCTTGGCAAAGGGGAGAAGTACGTTGCTTTTGATAGAAACACTACTTCCAACGTTTGCAAATGGAATTTTGAAAAGGCAGGGGAATATAACGTAAACTCGTTCGAGCCGTACACCTGCCGTTACGCTTGTATCGTTTACGACGAGGGGATTGAGGCGGAAGTTGCTATCCGTGATTACGAAAACCCCAATGCGGAAAGATTGCAATTTAGCTGCGCGGATAAGCGTGTGGAGAAGATAATGGAGGCGGCGCGCGCAACGCTTGCACAAAACGCTGTCGATTTGCTCACCGATTGTCCGTCGAGAGAACGTGCAGGCTGGCTTTCGGATAGTTATTTCTCTTCGGTTGCGGAACGTATTTTTACGGGCGAAAACCAAGTAGAAAAGGCGTTTTTGGATAACTATGCCAAGGCGGAGGGGGACGGATTGCCCGAGGGTATGATACCGATGTGCTATCCCGCCGATAATATCGGGGATATGTATATTCCCAACTGGGCGCTTTGGTATATTATGGAAATTGATAAATATGCAAAGATTTACGGCGTGGACGAGGCGGTGTTGAACGCCAAGGATACCGTGTTGGGTATTTTGAAATTCTTTACCCGTTATGAAAACGAACTCGGGCTTTTGGAAAATCTCGAAAATTGGGTGTTCGTAGAGTGGAGTGCGGCAAACGATGCCGACCATATTTGCGGGGTAAACGTTCCGTCCAATATGGAATACGCCGCTTGTTTGAAAGTGGCGGGGAAACTGTACGATATTCCTGCGTTTTTAGACAAAGCGGAAGATATCAATAAGAAGATAAAAGCGCTTGCGTTCGACGGAAAATTTTTCGTGGATAACCTTATTCGTAACGAAGAGGGCAAATTGGTGCAAAGCGGACTTTTGACGGAAGTTTGTCAATATTACGCGTTTTGGTTTGGTTGCGCGGATAAGAGCGAATATTCGGCGTTGTACGAGGAATTGATGAATAACTTGGGTACGAACCGCAAAGAGGGTTATTTGCCCAACGTAGGCGTTCCTAACGTAATGTACGGGCTGTATATGCGCGTGGATTTGTTGATGCGCGACGGCGAGAGAGCAAAGATTTTCGACGAGTGTATTCGCTTGTTCCAACCGATGGCGGAACGCACGGGTACGCTTTGGGAACATAACGCCATTTGCGCAAGCTGTAACCACGGTTTTGCGGCATACGCAACGAAATGGTTGATTTATGCGCTTACGGGATACGACGCGATAAACGGCGGAAACGCCGCGAAAGAGGGCATTGGCGTTGATTGCGAAATTGCCTTGCCTTTGGACGGAAAGGGCGCGTATCGTTATTTGTCGGTAAAGAATAACCGCGTTAGTATGAAATAATTAAAGAGAAGAAAAAAGCAGCCGACGAGGCTGCTTTTTTTGCGTTATGCGGAATTGATTGTAGAAAGGTTGCGCCTTATATAATTTTTTTGAAAAAGTTGCAAAAAGGTGTGAAAAAACGCTTGACTAAATGATTTGTGATAGGTATAATGGATTATGCTGTCAGGCGGAAAAGCTTGCGGCGTATACATATTGAGGCATAGCGCAGTTTGGTAGCGCGCTTGGTTAGGGACCAAGAGGTCGTGGGTTCAAGTCCCGTTGCCTCAACCAAAAATGGGTAAAAATGAGCGAAAATCGCTTGTTTTTGCCCTTTTTTTGTGTGTTTTTGCTACGTTTCCGCCTGTCGCATTTTCAAAAATTGGGGATATTTTGGGGATATTTACCAATTATCAAGCTTTCTACCTTCTTTAAGAAGGTATTCATCCGATAAATCCCTGTAAGCGTTTGTCAATGCTCCTGACGAGTGGCCCACGAACTCGTCGCGCGCCGGGGGAGAAACGCCCAGCTCGTCGCAGCGTGAATAGAACGTCGTTCGTAAATCATAGAGCTTATGTCCGGGTAACGTTGTTTTCACGTGGTCGCGCATATATCGAACGCAGGGAAAATAAATCGGTTGCGCCGACAGTTCCTCGGCAAGACGTTTGCATATCGGTATTTTTTTGTATTCCACCGTCCGCGTCTTGCGTTTCGAATTGACGGCAACGATAAACTCGCCGTCGATGCGCGCCGACTTGAACTCGTTTGGCCGAAGTCCGGTGTAAAGTGCCAGGGCGAAAGCCGAACGGTAAGGTGTTCCATCCAAAGCGGAAAGCAGCGTTTCTTCTTCCGCCCTGGTAAGCGATTCTCCGTGTTCGCTTTCGTGTTTCACGGGTAACACCAACGCGAGCGGATTGCGCTCAATAACGTTGTGAGCGATAGCGGCTTTGAAAATTACGGATAAAAGGCTGTAAATTTCGTCCGCCGTTTTCGTTTTTCCCTGCTCGCATAACCGCGTAATTAACTGCTGGCAATGTAGGGGACGGATTTTTGAAAGATGCAGTTTCCCAAAATGCGGTATAATATGCAACCGCAAACGGTTCATATCGCTGCGATACGTTTTCTCCGAAACCTGTAATTTTCGAAAGTTTTCGAAATAGTATACGGCGAACGCGGAAAAGATTTCCGGCACGTCAACACCGTATTCGCGCTCCCGCTGCGCCGATTTCAATTTTTCCAAAAATCTCGCTTTGGCTTTTTCAATGGTAGTTCCGCAGGCGGTTATGTTGTAACCGTCGCTGCGGTAACGTAGCTCGTACGTCCAACAGTTCGGCCCGCATTGTTTGTGCCGACAACGTACCACTTTGTTGTTGATACGGTATTTTGTTTTGAATTGTTTTGGCATTTGTAAAATCTCCTTATCGTCAAATTTTACAAATCCTACGTTTTCGCTCGACGTCCCCACGACGTCGGGCGTTTTCTTTTGTCCGTTCGGCTCGTCCGTCGGGACGAAACGAAACTGTGCGCGCCGCTCGTTCGCATCTTCGTTATGGATGCGCTGTCGCTCCATCACGTCGATGATAAGCTGCGCGGCTTGGTGTAATGCCTGCAAATCTCTTTCGGTTATCATTTTAGTAACCCTTCCTATGTAAAAATTTACGCCGTAGCGCATAGGAAAAGTGTACTAAAATTTAACCGTTTTGAAACAAATGAAAAATTGCGGAGTTTATGGGTATAAACTCTCGCAAAAAATCTTTTGTAATTTTTTAATACTTATGTATCCAAACTTTTCCACAGTCGGGGCAAACGCATTGTACGTGGGTTTTTGATTCTCTATAAATGCGAATCGAATAGAAAATAAAGGAAATTATTCCAAAAATACAACCCAAGATATATTTCCCTGCTTCATCATTCTCTTGACCAGATAAAACAAAAAATAAAGATTCTACCATTCCGTAGAACAGGAAACAACAAGCGATAAAAAAGAAAAGGGGAGTAAGAATTCTCAACCAAAGGCATTTGTGGTATTCGGCTAAAAATTTAACGCTCCTACTTTTACAGCGTGGACAATGAACGGGGATATATTTTCCGCTCGGTGTTGCGTTTCTTTTTTTCAATTCTTCCAGGTCTAAATCTAATTGATTATAATCCATAACATTGTTCTCCTTTTAGTTTATCCGCGTTTTAATGCGCCGTCTTCTTGCTCTTCCCGGCGGATAGATGCATACGCGGAAACGTGCATCCTGTTTTTCGTGTTTAATGCCCGGTAATCGTCGAGCAGTTTTTTTTCGTCCGGGGAAAGGGCGGGCGCGCTTTCCTGAACGGTAATATTGCCAAAGTCGTCTTCTCGGCCGAGAAGATAATCAGTAGAGCATTGAAAAAAGTCCGCGAAAGACATTAAAACTTCATAGCTTGGATTAGCTTTTCCGCTTTCAAATTGCGATAAGGTATTAGCGGCAATATTTATTTTTATCGCCAATTCTTTTTGCAATAGTCCGCTTTCGACGCGAAGTTCACGGATTCTATCTCCAATCGTCAATAAAATCACCTCCTAAAATCTGTATTATAGAAATATTTTAAGATTTTTTCAAAAAAAATGCTTGACAAATCTATAACATAGATGTTATAATACAGGAAAATTCTATATCATAGATTTATCGAAACAAAAATCTATCGAATAGAACAGCAAAAAGTAGGTGTTATTATGGGCTTTGTAGAATTTTCGATTTCTTTTGAAGGTGTGCAAGAAAAAATTGCCGTTAGGGAAGAAGACGTAGAAAAATTTATTTCCTGCGGTGAGCAGGAAACAATACTGAAACTGTATGCTTATTCTCGCCGGGGGCGTTCACGAAAAAAGAAAAAGACGATTTTAGTGCAAGAGCCATTTGAAAAGGTGCTTGAAAAACTGAACAAAAGCAGGTATTGGCAATGATAAAAATTATTATTGGCATTGTATTAGGTTTCATTGCAGGCAGTTATCTTGGAGCAAGGTTATTATCTTGCGTCGGGTGTTTGCCGTTTATTTAGGTAAAACCCCGAAAGCGGCCTGAAACCGCGGACGGGTGGATAAACTCCTATGTGTGAGATGCGACGTGGAAAAGCGTCGCATCAATAAGGGGAGTATAAATACAAATAGACAGCCGTTTGTGTCGGTAGTCGATATAACCTCCAATGGTGGGGCGGAGTTTTGCTTTTCTCATACGCCCCAATTTGGAGAAAAACTTGCGCGAAAAACTAAATATCAATCGGGTGCGTTGGGGTTGTCTTTGCTCCCGTAGATATAGCAAACAAAGGAAGTTTCGCAAGCGCAAGGCGGAATCTTCCTTTTGTTGCTTTTATGCCGTTTCTTTGAAAGCGCGCCGACGGGCGCGGTGGTGGGCATACCACCCGTACGGCAATGTAACCTACTTAACCAAAGCGGCGCAATAAGAGCCTGCGCCGTGGCGGTAGGGTAGGAAAAATAAAAAGGTAGGTGTAAAAATGGATACGATTATTACGATTTTAGAAGGATTATATAAGATGATACCGATAGGGGTAGGATTGTTGATGGTTGCTGCGTTTGTATTTTTGATTTGGTATACCGTTATCGAACGTCGCGGTATGCCGTGGGAAAAGGAAGAAAAGAAAGCGGCCAAAAAGGAAGCGAAAGATAGGGCAAAAGCGCGCCGTGACTTTTGGACAGGCAGGGCGTAAAAATGGGCGTGAAAAGAAGAACGTATCTTGTTTTGACGTGCGAGCATTGTTCGTGGGGTGGCTCAACCAATTTCAAGAACGTGGCGGAAGCGCGAGAAATAGGGTGGGTGTTTTCCCGTGACAGGAAAAAATGTTATTGCCCGAAATGCGCGCCGAAATTCAAACGCCCGGGAAGAAATGGGAGCAAAAATATTCCCCCAATGTCTTGGCAAGAGCGGTACAGAAAAGGCTTGTTATAAAAGTAGGTAAAAACGGGGCAACCCGAAAAAATAAAAGGTAGGTATAAAAAATGGCGGGTAGGT
>JAZRSE010000012.1:0-2826 GCA_045651305.1 Candidatus Scatosoma sp.
AAAGTACGGCGTGCCTACGTTGGCGGTAAACGTGGAGAGTATGTCGCAAGAGGATATTTTGTCGATTATGCGTACGGCGCTTTTCGAGTTCCCCGTGGCTTGTATCGACGTCAAAATTCCTGCTTGGTTGCAATCTTTCCCCGAAAGTAACCCCACAATCACCGCTTTTTTAACCCGTTTGAAAACGGTTGCGCCCATCTTGCAAAAGATGCGCGATTGTTTTGCGTTGGAAACGCTTTTCGATAGCGACGCCGATTTTCTTAACCCCGAAGAAATCGTTATGGAGCTTGGCAAAGGCAGGGTGGAAATTTCTATCGGCGTAAAGGAAACGCTTTTCTATCAAGTGTTGAGCGAGGCTTGCGGAGAGGAAATTGATAGCGATTGGAAGTTAATGCGCTACGTGTGCGACGTTGCGGCGCGTAAAGAGCGTTTTGAAAGGGTGAGCGAGGCGCTTGCCGAGGCGGAAGAACGGGGCTACGGCATAGTGTACCCCACGCAAGCGGACTATGCGCTTAAAAAACCCGAGCTCGTTAAAAAGAACGCAGGTTACGGGATGAACTTTGGCGCAAACGCCACCAGCTATCATATCGTCAAAGTGGATATTAAAGGCACGGTGAGCCCTATTATCGGCACGAAAGAGCAGGGCGAAGACTTTGCGGCGGAAACGCTTAAAGCGTACGAAGAGGGCGACGTATGGGAAACGAATATCTTTGGCAAATCGTTGCGCTCGCTCGTCGAAGGGGAACTTTCGGGAAAAACGAACGCTATGCCAATGGATTTGCGTAAAAAAATGCGTAAGGTGATGACGAAGATTGTCAACGAAGGGAAAAGCAACCTTTTCTATTTGCTCTTTTAAGCGAATAAAAGGGCGTGTAATCGGGCATACTCTTTACAAGACTTCTATTTTGGAGGATTGGGTATGGGTAAAGCGTCGAAGAACAAGAAAAACAAAGTGCCCCGTTTGACGGAGGCGGAATACGCAAACTACGTCAATGCTTTGAAAATGGCAGGGCAGGGTTGTAATGAAACGCAAAAAGAGCCTATAAAAACGGCGGAAATGCAGGGAAAAAGTGAATAAAAATAAAGGGCGGATGATTGTTCATCCGTCCTTTGTTTTCGCGTTTGTATACAAAAACGTGCTTTGGGCATACTTTATATAGTGAGTAATTAAAAGGAGTGATTGTTTATGAATCCATTTGAAGAAAAAGCACAGCCCATAGAAAAAGCGTTGCAAAATTGGCAAGAAATGTACCCCAAAGCGTATAACAAACGTGAAGTAGACCCGTACACCAAAGCGCGTATTATACTTATGAACGGTACCGAATACGAGGCGAATTGGTTTTCCCACCAGTTTGCACGGCACACGGATAACAACGATTTGCGACGGGATTTGGCGCTCGCGCGGGAAGTGGAAAAGCAACAACAGCAAAAAATCTTTTTGTTAAAACCGCAAAACGAAAGCGTGTTAGAGCATACGATAGGCTACGAACAGCTTGCGGTGGATTTGACGGCGGAGCTTGCCAAGCGAGAGCTTGATTGCAACGTGAAAACCGCGCTCGATTTTGCGTTGTTGGAAGATTTTGACCATTTGTACCGCTATGCGAATTTATTGGAAATGGAACAGGGCATTTATGCCGAGTGGCTCGTTGGGAGATATACCGAGATTATGCCCGGGCGGCCTACGATAGCGCACCACCGTTGCCCTGTGGATAACGTTCGCCGCAATATCAACGCGAAAAAGGCGGATACGCAAACGGTGTTGTCCACGATGATTATTACGGCGGCGGAACAACAAACGATGAATTATTATATGAACATTAGTGCATTTGCTTGCTCCGATTTGGGAAGAAGATTATACCAAGAGATTGCGCTTGTGGAAGAAGAGCACGTCACGCAGTACGAATCGCTTATGGATTCCAACGCAACGTGGCTGGAAATGCTTTTGTGGCACGAATATACCGAGTGTTATTTGTATTGGTCTTGCTATCAAACGGAAGTCGACCCGTGTTTGAAGAGGTTTTGGGAGGAGAATTTCGCTTTTGAGTTATCCCACCTCCACAAGGCGGCGGAACTTTTGAAAAAGTATGAAAGGAAGGATTGGCAAGAGGTTATCCAAGACCCCGTTTTCCCCAAGCCGCTCGAATTGCACGAGAATATTGATTACGTGCGGAAGATATTAGGGGAAACGGTGCAATATACTTCGGTGAAAGAGGATTATAAAAAGATTAAGGATTTGCCCAAGGACGCGGACTTTTTCCGTTTCCAAGAAATAACCAATCCACGGACGGACATCGTGCCTTCGCATTGCGTTATCAATCAATATATTTGCCGTCACGGCGCCGATTATCGTTATCAAATTGCGCCCTCGCCCGTTGAGGAGTTGCGGGATAGACGTAAGGACAATACGTGCGTGGGAAGAAAGGCAAATGCGGCGGATTCAACCGATTTCTTTTGTAATAAATAAAAAAAGATAGTAAAAAGTTAAAAAAGTTAAAAGTTGTTCGCTTTAAGTTGTTGCCAATTACGCTCTTAAATGGTATAATAAAAAAAACGATTATGAGGAGCATAATTGGCGGTACGGTATGAAAAAGAAGAGAAGACTGTTATGGATATTGGCTGTTTGCGTCGTTTCGTTTTTTGCGGCGTCCTGTTCTTCGTGTTTTACAAAAAAGGACACGGTAAAGCCCGTTATTGAATTGATAGGTTCAATGCCAAGCGTTGCCAACGAGGGGGAACGGGTCGTACTTCCTGCGGCAACGGCAAGAGATAACGTGGACGGCGATTTGACAAGCGCGCTAATAATAAAGTCGGATCGTAGCCATGTCG
>JAZRSE010000013.1:0-4776 GCA_045651305.1 Candidatus Scatosoma sp.
CCTTTAAGGTGGCTTGTGCGCTCCTTGGCGAAAAAGCGTATCAGTATCTCGATTTTGCAACGCTTGCTACGGTGGCGGATAGCGTACCCCTTTTAGGGGAAAACCGCGACATCGTCACGGAGGGGTTGCGCTTGTTCAATACTCGTTTACGTCCCTGTTTTGCAGGGTTAATCGGCAAGACGTACGACGGTGTCACCGCGCAAACGCTTGCGTTTAACGTTGCGCCCCGCGTCAATGCGGCAGGCAGAATGGGCGACGCAATGGCTGCGTTCAAGCTCTTTACAAGCGAGGACGAAACGGAAATTTACGATTTGTCCGTAAAGCTTTGTTTGTATAATACCGAACGGCAAAAATACTGTGACGAGCTGTATTTGTCGGCAAAGCAAAAATTGCTCCAAAAGGGTGCGTACGGCAACGTAATTATGCTCTCGGACGAGAGCTGGAACACCGGTTTTATCGGTATCGTAGCGGCGCGTTTGGCGGAAGAGTTCAACCGTCCCACCCTGCTTTTCGTGCATCACGGCGATATGTTAAAAGGGAGCGCGAGAAGTATTGAAAGCGTCAATATTTTCACCGCTTTGAAAAACTGTTCGGCGTATATAGAAGAGTTTGGCGGACACGCGCAAGCGGCAGGCGTCAACGTGCATATCGACAACTTTGCGGCGTTGGAAGAGGCGTTGAACGAGGAAATCGGGCGCACGTATAGCGAGGACGATTTCGAGCAAAAGGTGTATATTAGCGAAGAGGTAACCGACGCCTTCCCCGAAGAATTTGCAAGAGAGCTTATGGCGATGGAGCCGTACGGCGTAGGGCATAGACGTCCGCTTTTCGTGATTTCGGCAGGGGCGTGTACCGCTCGTCCTATCAAAGCGGCGTCGCCGCACTTGTCGGTGAAGAGCGATTTTATCGACCTCACCTATTTTTCGGGCATTAAAAACTTAAAGATAATCGAAAGCGACGTAAAAAAGGATATCGTCTTTGAGGTAAGCGTTTCGCATTTCAAAGGCAGAGATTATATCAAGGGCGTCGTACGAGATTTATTATACGACGGCAGGACGGGAAGAAACGCCGCGGAAGGCATTTTCGCAGGCGCAATCGCTCGTTTCCGCGCGCCGAGCGTGGACGTAATCCCCAAGCAGTTGACGACGGAGGAAACGAAAGCGTTGATTGAGCAAAAGCGCGCCACGTGTCCTTACGGGCTTTGCTTAATCGCCTCGGATAGACGGACGCTCCGTTTTTACGAGGACTTGGAGGGGCTGGGTTGCGATTTGTTCTATCCCTCTTCGAGAAACGTGGCAAACGCATTGATTATCGCCCCTGCGGCGGATGCGGAGCTTTCGGGGTTTAGAGAATTTATATTCTTGGACACGCCGACGGATTTCCATTTGCAGGCGTTGGCAGGCAAAGAGGTGTACGTCAACGGGGAAATTTGCGGCTATAAAATGTTTGAAAGCGTACCCGTTGAAAGGGAAAGATTGTTGGAAATTTTCTCCTCTCTTCGAAGGGAGTTGAACCGCTTAAACGGTGAAACGGCGGAGGAATTGGCTGCCTCCTGTAACGCGCTTGGCTATGATAAACGGGAATTTATTTTCGCCGTGAACGTATTTGAAGAACTTGGTTTGGTGGCTTTTGAAAACGGGAAATTGACGGTGTACCGCGGCGTAAAAGCGGAACTGAACGATTCTTCCGTGTATAGAAAGGTGTGTTTATTGCAACAAAACGGATAAGACTTATAAAAGGTTATAAGAGAGTACTACGAAAATGGAATTAACCTTACGAAAAATAAGAGAGAGCTACGCTGATAACGATTGCGAGATGTTAATAAAGGCGTACGATTATGCCAAAGCGGCGCACGTCAACCAAAAACGTGCCTCGGGCGAACCGTATTTTATTCATCCTTGCGCGGTAGCGGAAATCTTAATGGATTTAGGCTTGGACGCGGCGACGATTGCCGCGGCGTTTTTGCACGACGTTATCGAGGATACCGCCGCCACGGAAGACGATATTAAAAGGGAATTTGGGGAAGAAGTGCTTGCGCTCGTAAGCGGCGTAACCAAATTGGAACGTATCGTTTATAAATCGAAAGAGGACGCGGAGGCGGAAAACTTCCGTAAAATTTTCGTGGCGATGGCAAAGGACGTGCGCGTTATTATCATTAAACTTGCCGACCGTTTGCATAATATGCGTTCGCTCAACTTCCTTTCCCACGAAAGACAACAACGTATGGCAAGCGAAACGTTGGAAATTTACACGCCCCTTGCAGGCCGTCTTGGTATCTCGCAAATTAAGTGTGAATTGGAAGACTTGTGCTTGAAATATCTCGACCCTGAATCGTACGAGTTTTTGGCGTATAATATCAATCAAAGACTTTCCGAAAGAAAGGAATTCGTTTCCCGTATCGTAGAAGAAATTAAAGGGATTATGTCCCAAGACGGGGTAGACGGGGAAGTGTTCGGGCGTCCCAAGCATTTCTACTCTATCTATAAAAAGATGAAAAACAAGGGCAAGACCATCGACCAAATTTACGATTTGTCGGCGGTGCGCGTTATCGTAAAGGACGTAAAAGCGTGCTATACGGTAATGGGTGCTATTCACGAAAAGTGGAAACCTATCCCTGGGCGTATCAAGGATTATATCGCTACGCCCAAGCCCAATAAATATCAATCGTTACACACGACGGTTATGACGGAATACGGTCAACCGTTCGAAATCCAAATCCGCACCGAGGCGATGCACAAGATAGCGGAGTTCGGTATCGCGGCGCATTGGAAATACAAAGAAGGCAAAACGGACGAAAACAATAGCTTTGAAAACAAGCTGACGTGGCTTAGAGAAGTAATGGAATGGGAAGGGGATTTGAAAGATTCGAAAGAATTTATCGACGCCCTGAAAACGGAACTGTACAGCCACGAACTTTTGGTGTTCACCCCTCGTGGCAAAGTTATTTCCCTGCCGCCCGAGGCAACGCCCGTCGATTTTGCGTATGCAATTCACTCGGAAGTAGGCAACCATTGTACGGGCGCGAGAGTTAACGCGCGTATCGTGCCGCTTACGACGACGCTTGAAGTGGGGGACGTGGTGAAAATTATCACTTCGCCCAACTCCAAAGGCCCGTCGCGCGATTGGTTGAAGTTCATTAAATCGTCCAGCGCAAAGGCGAAAATCCGTCAATTCTACAAAAACGAGTTAAAGGAAGAAAATATCCGTCTTGGCCAAACGAAGTTGGAGGACGAGGCGAAAAAACGCGGGCTTGCGCTTGCGGATATTCTCACGGCGGATAGCTTTAAGCGAATTTCCGAGCGTTTCTCGTTTGGGGAACAGGACGAAATGTTTGCGGCAGTGGGTTACGGCTCGGTATCCGTCAACCAAATCATCTTTAAGTTAATTGATTTCTATCGCAAAGAAACGCCTCTTGCTTTGGATTTGTCTACGGGCACGAAGCGTGGCGGAAAGGGCGACGGAGCGGTGCTCATTAACGGACAGGCAGGTATGCTCGTTCGCTTTGCAGGTTGTTGTTCGCCCGTACCTGGCGACGAAATCGTAGGTTACACCTCTCGCGGAAGAGGGGTTATCGTGCACCGTCACGATTGTCCTAACGTCGTGGGCGCGGACAAGCAAAGGCTGTTGCCTGCGTCGTGGCGTTTGGAAGAGGGCGTAAAACAACGTTTCAACGCCAATATCTCTATCCGTGCGGCAGACCAAGGCACGGTGCTTTCCTCCCTTTCTCTTGCGGTGGCGGAATTGAAACTTTCCATTGTGAACGTCAACGGTAGAATTGATAAAAACCGCGATGCTATCGTGGACGCGACCATTTCCATTTCCGATACGGCGGAAATAGACTTGCTTATCCGTAAAATGCAAGCGGATAAACGTATTTACGAAGTGCACCGTATCACTTCCCTTTCTTAAAGTATGCAAATTATTCGAATTTCCCCTCGTGGTTTCGGCGCAAACACGTACGTTATCACGCAGGACAATCAAGAGGCTATCGTTATCGACCCTGCACAACGCAGGGTGGAGGGAGAGCTGTTGAAATTGGGTTTGACGGCGAAATACGTTCTTCTCACCCATTGCCATTTCGACCACGTCGGCGGTGTTGCGGCTTTGCAACAGGCAGGGGCGAAAGTGCTTTGTAGCGAAGAGGAAAAACCGCTTATCGGCACGGGTGCGGACTTGTTCGACGCTTTTGGCGCGCCGAGAGAGGGGTTCTTGGTGGACGAAACGCTCGTTGATAAACAAGTGCTTACCCTTTGTGGAATAACGGTGCAAACGATACTCACCCCCGGGCATACGGCAGGCGGCGCGTGTTATTTGATTACCGATAGGGACGGGAGTAAACACCTCTTTACGGGGGATACCCTTTTTGCAGGCAGTATCGGCAGAACGGATTTCCCTACGGGGAATATTGGGAAACTGCGTGAAAGCTTGAAAAAGCTCGCCTTGTTTGACGGGGATATCGCGGTGTATCCTGGGCACGAAGAGGCTACGACGATGGAAAACGAACGGAAAACCAATCCGTTTATGGTAGATTTATAATAGGCGGCAAAATATGCTTACTACCGATTGTGCATTTTTAGAAAACGAATTATTGGACGCGGCGCGTTTGTTCAAAACGCAGCCGCGTTCTATACTGCACGCTTTTCGCTTTGAGGAGGGCGTGTTTTATAACGATTTTGAAATAGACGGGGAGAAGTATTCTTTTCAGGATAAGGGGCAGGTATGTGACGAACTGCATTTCAAACGCTTGGAACGCCGTTTTGCAAAGCTCCGTTTATA
>JAZRSE010000014.1:0-17102 GCA_045651305.1 Candidatus Scatosoma sp.
CAAACCTTGTTCCTTGCGGAATAGTTTTGCTCCAAGACACAATCCGCGCGGACGCACCACAAATCATCAAGTGGTTTGTGGAAAATGACGTGCAAGTAAAGGTTATCTCTGGTGACAATCCACTTGCGGTATCGGTAATTGCCCAAAAGGTGGGCGTTGCCGGTGCAGAAAAGTACATAAGTTTGGAAGGCCTAAGTGATGAGCAAGTTTGGGAAGTTGCCAACGACTACACAGTTTTTGGTCGCGTTACCCCCGAACAAAAGGCTATCCTTATCCGTTCGATTAAGCAAGCAGGGCACACCGTTGCTATGACGGGCGACGGCGTAAACGATATCCTTGCGATGAAAGAGGCGGACTGCGCCGTATCCGTTGCATCGGGCAGCGAGGCGGCAAGAAACGTTTCCAACCTCGTATTGCAAGATAGCAACTTCTCGTCTATGCCCAAGATTGTAAACGAGGGTAGACGAGTTATCAATAACGTGAAAAACTCGGCGTCCTTGTACATTATGAAAACGCTACTCATCCTCATCCTTTCGGTGGTTTGTTTGGCTATTCGCAACAAGTACTTCTTCAAGACGAACAATATGCTTTTATACGAGTTCTGTATCAGCGCAATCCCCTCTATGGTGCTTTCGTTGCAACCGAATAACGAGCGTGTTAAAGGCAAATTTATCCCCTACGTATTAAGCCGAGCCATACCTGGGGCAATCACTATGGCGCTGGGCATATTGACTATCTACGCTATCCACGAAATGCCGATTGGCGAGAAGTTTGGGTTTATCGTAAACGGCGAGTCTACGGTGGAATACGACGCATTGATGATGATTGCTCTTACCTTCTGCGGACTTGTAATGCTGTATCGAATTTGTCAGCCTTTCAACGTCATACGCGCAACGCTGTTTATGTTGACGGCGGCGCTTTGTATCATCGTTATATCCGTGCCGATTTTAAGCGAAATCATCTTCGACGGCTGGTCTACGGTGGAATTCACCCTGCCGCAAGTATTGTTGAGCATTATCATTATTTTGGTGAGTTTCCCTATCTCGGCAACTCTTATCAAGCTATTCGATATGATTAACCCTGCGGAAGAACAGTTATCCATTAAAAAAGACTAAATGAAAAACAGGACTTGTAACAAAGTCCTGTTTTTTTTATTCGCTTTTTATTAGGTTACGTTCACCGTATAGATTAAATCGTGGGTATTGAGCAAAATGCCTTTGAGTTTTCTATACCCAAGCGGAGGCAAAAGCTTTTCTTCCAATTCGGGGATACTATCCGTCTTTCCGTCCGCGTAATCTATCAAACGTTTTTTGCAATGCGCCATACGTTGCATTAAGCCGCCCAAACGCTCTGCCTGCACGTCAAAGCCGTGCGGTTTTTTCTCGTGCAACCAACATTTCTCGTATTCTTCGTAGAACTTTTGCACTCTTACGATTACTTCTTCATAATCGTTTTCCGCAAGCGCACGGAGCGCCTCTTTATCGCCCTCTTTATAGATACGTCTTGTCTTTACGCCCAATTCAAACTTCACTTCCAACACGTCCGCGAGCGTGCGGATAGCGGTGAAAAGATACCCCCACTCGGGATGCGATTCACCCTTTTTGAGGGTTGCGGATACTTTACGGTAAAATCTTTCCGCCTTGCCCTCTTGAATAATAGCGTCGAATACGCCGTTAAAGGGCGAGCTGTAAAGCTGCGTTTTGGACGCCGTGTACGTGTCCGATTTGTTCTTTTTGGAATGGTACTTATCGGGTAATTGCCACGCCGTGAAGAGGTTGTATTCTATCCCCACGTACTCTCTAAACATTTCCTTTACGAGCGGTTCGTTAAAGTTACCCTTGGCAAATTGCGCTACGGCAAAGATGGTGGGCAATACGCCGAAAGGCGAGCACTCGCCGCCGTTGTCCCCCCAAATGGTAAGGCAGTATTCGTCGATGCCCTTATTGCGGCACGCCGCCACCGACGCCTCGCAAGCCTCGATACTGTAACGATTGTTGGGGCAAAAACCAAGCCACGCCCAAGCGCCGCCTGCAAATACGACTTTGTTCGACAATTTTTTATAGTTGTCAATCAACGTTTCGTAGAACGCCGTATCCGTGTGATAATAATCCCACGCCACCAAGCGCAAGTTTTCAGGAACTTGTTTTCTAACCTTTTCCGATTCGTCTTTCGTGAATTGGCTTATGTCGCCGTACGCCGCGCGAAGGTACATATCCCCCCAAATTTCGCAGGTAAAGCCGTATTTCTTTGCAATTTTTAACACTTTATCCAAGTGACGGCGGATAATCTCTTCCGAGGGTTGTACGCCGTGTTTGTCTTGGTATTTACCTCTCCCCAGCTTAAACGCCTCGTCCATACCGATATGAACGTTGCGGGAAGAGAAACTCTCCGCGAGCGAGCGGAACATATTTTCAATCAACTGATAGGTGCGTTTCATCCCAACGAGCAAGATATCGTCCGCATCGTTGATTTTTTGATAATCCGCATAACGGAAGATGGAATTCAAGTGCGCAAGCGTTTGGATACAGGGAATAAGCTCCATACCCTTCGATTTTGCGTACGCGTCCATTTCACGGATTTCCTCACGCGTATAGCGTCCGCGCATATACCCAAAATACGGTTCGCCCGTAACTTCGTAGGTGTCCTCCGTATATAAGCGTATGAAGTTATAGCCAAGCGCCGACAGGATATCCACCATACGGCAAAAAGATTGTTTATTGAGTACGGCGTTTCTTGAACAATCAAGCATTACGCCAAGTTTCTTAAAGGCATTGTCCAGCATAATAATCCCTTTCCTTTTACGTAAGAAAAACCGAAAACACCGCTTTGGTTTTTCGGTTTTTCTTTGTGTTCGTTTTTTATACCTCGATTACAGGGTAAACCTTATCAAGCGCCTTACGTACAAGGAGCGTGGTAGGCAACGAAACGCAAGCAGCCAAAATACTCAATGCCGACGCATAGTACGGCCCTGTTGCGCCACCTGTAATGGTAACCATCATATATAGACCCCACGTCATAGTACCGTGTTTACCCGTTTGGTCTAACATTAGCGGTTGGTTCACAACGCTAAACGGTACCATCCACGTCAACACGAATACCATCGAAAGGGTGGGCCAAATTACGGGAATCGTAATATTCCAGAACTCTCTAAGCAAGCTTGCACCGTCAAGGTTTGCCGCCTCCACCAATTCTTCGGGGATACGGGACATTGCGCCCCAAATCAAGATTGCGTTATAACCGAAACCAAAGTAAACGGTGTATATGTACAATCTCAAATTCGATTGCGTGGTCATCCATCTATTGTTATCGAGAGGATAGCCCATAAGCCAGTTGAGCGCTTTTGCAAGCACACCGCTTTGGTTGATATCCATAAGCGATTCCCAATATACCGCAAGGATAGACGCGGGAAGGATGTTGGGCATATACAAAAGTACGATAGCCAATTTCGAACCGGGCACTTTCTTATAGATGAAGAAAGATACGATAATCGAAATAGGAACGGAGATAAACATTACGAGGAAAAGATAGGCAAACGAGTTGACAATCATATCCTTAACCGATATACCACCGTGCGAACCGTCGTTGATTTCTCTAAAAAACGTTTTGAAGTTTTCAAACCCGATAAACGTTACGCGAGTGAACCCGTCCTCCCCTCTTTTCAAGGTGAAGAACGCTTGCACCAAACCACCCAAGTTACCGTACACAACGAAGATAGCAAAGGTAATCAAAGGCACAATCAAAAGGCAAAGAATAAATATCTTAACGCCCAAAGGGTTGCCGTATTTCCCACGCGGTTTTTTCTTTTTCGGTGCCGATTCTACGGCAACAGTTGCTGCGCCGTCTAATGCGTTTACACTTTCAAAAATTTCATTGTTTTCCATAATAAAATTTCCTTTATTATTTTTCTTTCTTATCTAAGATAAATTGCTTTCCAGTTATTTGCGCTGAAATCCCAGAACGACTTAACTTTGTCCGTTTCGTTCTTCGCCGCATCTGCTACCTTCGAACGAGCGTCTTGATAGCTCGTCGCTGCGATTACGTCACGTACAACGTGTTGACCTTCGCCACCGAACAAGCAAGGAGCCAATCTACCAGCCATCTTCGCCGTAGAAATTTCGTATACCATTTGCGTAGACGCTTCCGCCGTGCCTTTATAGTAATCGTAAACTTCTTTTGCAAACGAACCTTTATTCGTCGACGTGTTGATGCCCGATACGTCCGCCGTGTACGTCATAGGACGGCTAACGCCGCTGTTTTGTTCCACGAAGTCGGTTAAGCTTGCGTTCGAATACAATTCCGCAAGGAAGAGTTTTGCGCCTGCTTTGTTCTTACACGTCTTGGGAATTACCAAGGAGTTGGACGCAAGCGAATAACGTACCTTGGAGGAATCGTTACCAAACGCGTCTTTCTTGTTGTTGTTGATGTGGGGAAGCCCGAAGAAACCGTATTCGAAATTCTCGCCCAAGTCGTTCAATTTCGTCGCCTCTTCCGTAGGCAACCAAGAACCGCAAATGTACATTGCAGCTTTGGGGTCGGCAGAGATAAATCTTTGTTGCGCTACGGTGGAGCTCATAGATTCGCTACCTGCAAGCGCGTACGCTTTACCGTTGTAACCACCTCTCAACATCTTTGCAAGCGTATTGTACGCCTTTTGTCTACCCGTTTCCGTATCTTCATAATATTGCCAATTATCGTACTTGTGGAAGGTTTCGGTCATATATTCATAACCGTAATATTCCGTAACCCATTGGTTGGGCAATACCATTGCATAGCCGTCTTCACCACCGCAATATACGAGAGGAGCCATATCGCCCAAATCAATGATTTGGTTGCAAAGGGTGAAATACTCGTCCATCGTCGTAGGAATTTGCAAATTGTTTTCTCTAAAATATTTCTTGTTATATACGATACCGGGCGCGCATTGGTCTTGCCAAGGAATACCATACCACTTCGCGTCGTCGCCCGTGCCAAGTTGTCTATACGTCATATGCGCGTCGGGGATAGCGTCTTTAATCAACATATCGCTTTCGGGAAGAGGCGAGTTCATCAAATCGGTCAAGTCCGCCAACTTACCGTTGGATGCAAGCAAACCGTAGTCGTTATCGTCGATAAGCGCAACGTCCGCAAGGCAGTTTTCCGCGTCGATTTCCGTTTGTAATTGGTCGAACATACCTGCGTCGCTGACGATTTTTACGTTGTAATCTTTATATTTAGCGCAAAAGTTCTTTGCCGCTTCTTCAATCCAACCGATACCGTAACCAGCCTCGTATACGTAAACGTTCAAGGTGTATGCTGCATTGGAATTACCGATTTCAGAGCTCGGTTTTTGCGCGCCTTCGTCACCGCAAGCGGTGAAGAAAGGCACAGCCAACATACTTGCAAGCGCCAAAGAGCCAATCTTTGCCATCATTCTTTTTTTCATCGTATCTTTCTCCTTATACTAATTTGCTTAACTGTTATATACAGGTACTACGAAGTAACCTTCGCCTACGGGGATACTAAATTGTGCTACGCCACCGCTCAACGTAATCGTTTCTGCAACGCCGTTGGAGCCAGGCTTATACAATTTCACCGCGCTTACGTTGTTACCAAAGGTAAGGCGTACGTTTGCAACGTAGCCCACTACTCTATCAGGAAGGCTAAACGCACCGTTCGCTTCACGTTTCAAGTAACCCATGCTCGACAAATAGTTTACGTCACTTGCGTTGGATACCATGTACGCTTTTTGGTCGCCGTTTTCTCTGTTCGAGAATTCACCGATAAGAATTTCTTGGTTGGTGGAAATACCGCTAATATCCGTGTAGCCACGAACACGTTTACCGTCGTCGCCAACGTAGCCTTCCCAGCCTTCCAAGCCCTTCAAAAGTCCGCTCTTGGCTTTGGATGTATCATACCAAGCCGATGCGTGTTCCCAATCATAACCAAGATACAATTCTTCAATCGCCGAGATGTCGCCAATCGTTTTCTTAACGAAATCGTAAATCTTCGTAGGATTGCCCTCTCTATCTACAAGCGCGTCGGAGATAGGTGCGTTGCCGTTACCAATCGTCGCCATGTGCGGCCAGTAGTTGAACGTTTGAATACCCGTTACGCCGTAGGCAAGCGAGGTATATACCTGCCAAGCCCATTGTTCGTAGTAGTTGATTTCCGCTTTCCACTCAAATCCCATAGATTGGAGATAGATATAGAAAGGAACTTCCCAACCGTACGCCTCTTCCAATGCCTTTACGTTGATTGCGCCAACTGCAAGGTTGTAGAAGAATCCGTTGTAATATCCACCGTTGTCTTTCAAGCAGTAGTGGTCGTAACTGAAAATGTACGGGTTGACCGTTTCGCAGAAACGAGCTACGTGGTCGGCATAGTCTTGATATCCGGGTTGACCGTTCAACGAGCCGAAGAGCTGTTCGTTCGATGCGTATTCGGGCAACAAGTTTACGTAGAATTCGTATTGAGGATAGTTGTCTTCAAACCAGTCTTGCGCGGCAGCGATTGCCTCGAACTTCGTTGCGTCCGGTTCGTCGCAACCGAAGATACCTGCGAAAGAGTCGTATTCCATAAACTTCTCATAACGCGTTTTAATCGCGTTTTCGTTGTTCTTAATTCTGTTGTACGCCTCTTGATAGGTGCCGCCTTGGTCGCTTATGTAGCCCAAGCTATCGGGATTGGTTTTATCGGTGGAAGGGAAGAGAATTTTTACGCCTACCGCCTCTGCGTTAGCAAGCGTCTTTTCCTTGTCCTCGTCCGTTACGTCGTAGTGGATAGCCGTTGCGTAGTTGAAACCGCAATCCGCCAACGTTTGCCAATGCTCTACCGTGTTGTAATCGGGGTTGCCCTCGTACGGCGTACCCTCCGTGCCTACGTTTGCATTGGGGGGCGTACTGTACGCAACCCAACGGAATTCGTGGGGAGGTTCGTAGTAATTAGGACGGGAGATTTCGTTGCCTGCTACGTCCGTTGCACCCAAAGATTCGCTCGATTCTTGATTTAACGTTTCGTCGCCCCCGTCGTTATTGCCCGAGTTGCAAGCCATAAGCGGCGTTGCGAGCATAAACGAACAAAGCAACAACGATAAGCTTTTTTTCCATGCTTTCATCTTTCTTTCCTCCCTCTTTTTAACCTTTCAAGCCGCCGGCAGCCGTATTGGAGATAATCGTATCGCGCATGCTTACGAACAATACAACAAGCGGAATAATACAAAGCACCATAATTGCGCAGACGATAGGTCTGTCAACGCCAGGGTTTTGCGTGATTTCGTACATACCAAGCGCAATCGTGGGATAACTTCTCAAATACATCCAAGAGGTGTAGTAGTTGTTCCACGAACCGATTGCGGACATAACGACCATCATACCAACCGTACCCTTAATCATAGGTATCATAATTTGAATCATGATACGGAACTCGCTCGCGCCGTCAATCTTCGCCGCCTCCGCATAGGTAGCGGAAATCGTCCTAAATTGGCTATAAACGATGAGGAACATCAAACCGAAGGGATTTAAGTTAGGCCAAAGTACGCCCCACGTGTTCAACAAGCCCGTTGCGTGATAGAACTTATAGATAACGGACGCCGAACCAAAGTCGGGAAAAACGAGCGCGCCAACACCAATGGCAAGGATAAGCCCTTGGCCGCGGAATTTGAATCTTGCACAAGCGTACGCGGTGATAACCGTTGCAACCGTTGCCAAAACCGTACTTGCCGCCGTGAATATAACCGAGTTCATGTACAACTTGTAAATAGGCGCCGCCAATTTAGCACACTCTTCGGACGCCACTTTGTATTGCTCGAACGTAAATTCACGAGGAATACCGAAAACGTTGGTAACGTCTTTGTACAAAGAGCCCGTGTAGTCGGCAGCATCTTTAAACGAGTTGATTACGAGGAACCAACAAGGAATCAACATAGATAACGCGTAAATGCCCAAAACCAAGCCTACGCACCAGTACAGTAGTTTCCTTTTGTTTACTTTACCTTTTGCCATATTGTTAAATCTCCATCGATTTTTTAATCATTTTTTTTGTAAAATCGTTGCTTTTTTTGTAAAATTGTGTTATAATCTGCTCAATCATAACGTTTACAGAGGCAAACTATGAAAAACTTTCTTCAAACGAATCACAGCACGTCCGTTTATCATTTTCAAGACGTATTGAAACACCGTTTTCAACTTCACGCGGATTTGTATAAACATATCTACGCGGTTGCGTATTTTCACGAGAACGATTTTCCTTTATATATGCACTCCCATTCCTTTTACGAAATCAATATCGTAACGGGTGGCGAGGGAATACATTATTTGGGAGAGAACTCCTTTCCCGTCAAAACGGGCGACGTGTTCGTAATTCCTCCCGACTATAAACACGGATACGAGGAGGTGAAAAAGCTCACCGTCTTTCATATCGCGCTTTCCAGCGAGTTTATGGAAAAATATTCGTCTTTGCTTAAAGATATTTACGGCTTTTCTTTGCTTTTCCAAATAGAGCCGTCCCTTCGTAAGGAAGGAAATTTCAAGCTTTTCCCCTCCCTTTCGCAAAACGATTTCGTCTATCATTTACACGAAATGAATATGCTTGCGGAAATGAGTGTTTCCACCGAATCGCTCGCTTTGCACGAGGGCAATAAATGTTTGAAAATCTTGAATATCATTGCCGACCTTGCCGAAATTATGACGGCAAACGAAGTGAAAGCTACCAAAAACGTATTTATTGATACGCCGAGCGTACTTCGCGCCATTACGCATATCGAACAAAACTACAACAACAGCGTTACCGTAACCGACCTTTGCAAAATTGCAAATATGTCCCGTTCCTCTTTGCTTAAACAGTTCTCTATGCTTTGCAAATGTACGCCTGCCAACTACTTAATGCGTATCCGCATTGAAAAGGCTTGCGATTTACTTCGTGCCACCAACTATTCCATTGCGCGTATCGCGCAGGACTGCGGTTTTTACGATAGCTCCCACTTCACCAAGAGTTTTTACCAAACGATGAAAGTGTTGCCCAAAGAATATCGAAACCGTTATAAAAACGAATTACTTTCCTCTAACTAATCCCCTTTCGGGTTTCCCCACGCCACGGCAGTTCCGCCGTGGCGTTTTTATTTTGTTGTATTACTCTACGACGAAAAAGACTGCCTCGCCGGGTGCCATATTGCGGATATAAACTCTATCCCAAGTATCCGACGTAATCGTTTTGCCTTTCGTCGCGCTTGACACCTTCGTCGCATTTGCAGGCATCGTTTCCGCAGTAGCGTCTTCTGCGATGAGAGGAACCCAAGCATGGGACGCCTCCGTGCCGTAAAGGGTTATCGTATGTCCATTTGCTTTATCACCCCAAGCAAGGTTCACGTCCGCAATACTCGTAGTCGAGTTATTCACAACGTAGTACGCTTTCTTGCCGTTGTAATCGAAACAACCAATGAGTGCGCTACCGTTAGCGTCCATCATACTAAACCCAGCCTGTTCCACCGTCAAAGTGCCCTTATCAGGAATTTCCGCCGCGTTTTCCGCCGCAGTCAAAGGCGAATAAAGGCTGTTGCTGTGTACCGTCGCAAATTGAGGAATATCGCCTACGAATACCACGCCAAGACTTCTCGAATTCATCAAAACGTGGTCGATACTTTGGATAAACATATTCACCCGTTTCGCATAACCGTAAATATCCGTAGGTTTGCCCGCTTTATCAAACAAACCGCCCGCGAATTTTTCACCACCCGCGTCGTAAGGTTGTACGCCCGTGAAATATTGGATACCTTTCGCGCCGTAAGCAAGCGAGGTGTTTATGTTCCAACGAAGTTCTTCTTTCGTCGGCAAAATACCGCCCTCATACCACGTCGTCGTTTGAATATACGTCCAGAAGGGAATATTTGCCTTTATCGACTCGTCACGCATTGTTGCAAGGTTTTGATAATACCCTTTACGCAAGAACCTTTGCGCCCCAACAGGGGTGATACCACGCACGTTATCTATCGTAAGATAAATCTTCGCGCCTGTCTTGTTCAAAAAGTAAATATAACCGCTGTTGTTCGTTTGAACGCCACTTTCATTTATTATATCTTTGTTTATTGTGGTAGGAATTTCGTACGTATGCCAACCCGTTTTAACGATAATCGTCGTGCCGTCGTGGAATCTTATCGTCGCGTCCGCGCCACCGTTATAAATATCCATAAGAAGGTGACTAAATTGCGTCGTCATTTGTTCATACGTCAACCCACCCGTACCGATGTTTACCCAACGGTCATCTTCCAATGACACCAACAAGCTGGAATTGCCTTCCGTCGCCATTTCGTAATTAACACTAATCGACGAATTATCAGCGCTAATATGGTCCCCTCTCGACAAATCACCTGGATTGAGCAAGGTACTATAATTCGCATTCGTGTTACCAACAAACGGATACATATCGAAAGAAAGCACTTGGGGATTATATATACGGAGATATTCTTGTATATATTTCTCGTACGTATAACCGCCTTCCCACCAAGCCGTCGTATCGGGATTTTTGAAATTGAGCCAAGCGTCGCTACCTGCCCAATTCGGCAAGAGGTTTACGTGATACAACGCGTCTTTACCCCAATATTTTTCAAACGTTTCACGCGCCTCCAAAATATTGTCGTAAGCGACTGCACCCGGTTCGTCCGTAAGCATAACGCCTGCAAACGCCGCGTACGTTGCGTATTCCAAAAGCCACTCTTTCATAATTTTGCCGTCTTGGCTATCGAGCAGTTCTTCCGTGAACGTCGTTCCGCCCATCCAAGCAATCAAATACGACAAATCGCGCTCTGCACACTCTTTAAGCATATTTACTACGTAATCGTGTCCAGGGGACGAATAGTTCGCATAATCGTACAAGCCCATCATCGTATTGATGCCACAATCAACGTAGAAATCAAGCAACGCCTCGTGATTGAGCGTGTCGTATTCTTTCAAAGCGTTCGCCATATTTTGGATATTTTCAAGCGACGCCTGATAGTATTTTCTATCTTCCTCCGTCGTCGCCTCGTTCAACTTCTTCGTCAAATCAGCAATGGCGTCGTCGAAGTAGTTAGAATGAGGAGGCAACGCGTTGTACGCCGATATCGGCATCGTTTCGTAATCGTGCTGCGTAAACCAATAGGACGCGTTGGACGATTGATACGTACTCGAATTATACACAAGGCGTGCGCTATCAATAATCCAATAATCGTCTTCCGCCGCGCCTGCTACTTGGAACATTGCATAACCGCAAAGACGAGACAAAGGCGAGCCGTCGTAAGGGCTATTGCCGTTGGTGTACGGCGCAGTATGCGCTCTGCCGTTTTCGTCGTACATATTATCCTTATAAAGCTGAATCTCATCGTATATCGCCCTCGTCGAAATACGGATGGTATTCCATTGCCCGGGGATAAGAACACTATCCTCCGCAGGAGGAACTTTGCCGTTGAAATTGATATAGCCCGTATTTTTATTGTTCGCGCCTGCGTAGACAAGCAAATCAATATAATCCGCCGAAAGAAGTTGGCTATTCGTCAAAGGCTGACCGCCAATGGTGAGCGGCAACAGGAAAAGACCGTTGTTTTTCGCACCCATAACAATCTTCCACGCATATCCGCCGTTGCTTGCAGGGCTGGGAATACGCGCCGTTTCCTTAAACGCCAAGCTTTGCATTGCCGGGATATCGTAAATCGTTTTGCCCGATTCTACGTACTCGCCGCTGTTTTCGTTATATTTTTCAACTGTTTCACCAACGACGCCTTCGTGATATACGACGGGGCGCGTGTACAAGCTCGGCGCGTACGCACCGTAAGTGATAACGCGTACGGAGAAACTATCGCCGTCTTTTAACGTGGCTTGCGTTCTCTTGGTGTCGTACACCCGTACGTTATTAATATAACAAGCGTAACCGTTTTCCGCCCCTGCAATCGTCGTCCAAGTTACCACGCCGTTTTCATGGAGCGTAACGACGGGAGCAGGGAATTCCGTATGATTTGCCTCGTACAACGCGACGTAGCTATTCCACAATACGTCTTCCTTGCCAGGAGTCCACTCGTAATACGTCCAATCGCTATATCTTTTCTTTACTACGTTACCTTGTGCGTCCTTTTCAGTTTCTACCGCGCGTACCGCCCAGGAATCGAGCAAATCACCAAGCGAATTTTCGCGATAACGTTTCTTGCCCTCTACTTCACCGAAATCTATATAGGTAGCCGCGCTATTGTTCTTCTTAACTTCGTAGGTGTACTTAATCTTATTATTGGTGTTATTAAGTTCTTCGTCAATCGCAAACCAAAAAGGCACGTTTTCCACTTCCGTAGGCTCGGATATAGGTGCGCCTACCCCTGCCTTGGGATACGCGTTAGCGATAAGCTTGGGAGCGGAAAGTTTTTCCGTTCTCGTAGGCAACGTAACGAAGTCGTCCAATTCCACCACGTTATCGTTACGGTTCACGAAAGAGGCTTTTATATTGTCGATATAGAACGTTGCCGATTCGCCAAGCGCCACTTCCGCAAAGTAGAAACGCATTAAGCCCGTCGTTTCGTCGTAGGCAACGTGGTCTTTTGCGATGTTTAGAATTGCGTCGACCATACGCCAACCGTTCATACGAATCGTATTCCAAGCGTTGGGTTTAATCTTCATATTATCCGTCCAAACGCAACCGCCGAACCAGAAGATTACCTCGTGCGAACAATACACCTGTATCGTGACGTCCATTTGCGAAAGTTGTGCAAGCGTTACGATTTCCCCTTGATATTCAAGTTTCAAATCTACTACCATCCAACCATTTTCGCTACGCGAGTCAACGAGTTTTAACGATTTTTTGCCCGAATATACGTAGTCCGGGTCGTCGTTAATAGATACGATAAATCCCTCGGCGTGTACGTCGTTTTTCGTGAGGTATTGTGCCTCGTCCTTGCCCACCGCCTCTTCGTCGGTGAGGAATTGTTCAAAACTGCCGTAGCCAAGAAGTTGACTTCTTTCACGGTCTTTTACGCCGATGGTGTCTTCAAAGTACAAAGACCAATTTTGTGCGTTCGACAACAAGTGGTTGTCGCTGCCATATACGTACGTATCGTCGACAATGAATTGAAGGTATTGTCCGTTTCTATAAGGCGAATATACTGCTTGCCTACCCGCCTCCTCGTCGTCTTTCATCAAGCCGCCGCCGTTCGCCGTTTTATATGCGTCGATAACCTCTTGCAACTTTTTGCCGTCAAGCTTGATACGGTTCCAACCCTTAATAATCGTATATTTTTCACCCGACGTTACAGGCACTTCTTCCGTGCCGTTTACCGTGGTGATAGTCGTCGAGCCTGTAATCAAGCTTATATTTATTCCACCGATAGAGCTGTAAAAACGGAGCAATACGTATTCGTAATCGGCAAAGTTAACGCCGCCCGATAAGTATTTGCCGTCGTCGGTGAATTGCATAAGATTGTTCTTATCCATTGCCGTCACCAACAACGTGTTGTTGTACAACTTCGTTTCGATATAGTGGGATACGTGGCCGTGGTTGGGGCTGTTACAATTAGGCGCGTCGCAAATATGCACACAGTCCTCGTAGCTATGCCCTTCCGCACAATAGGTAGGACGATAGGTATCGTCCGCAAGCGTGTACGCTTTATCGTATTGCGCCGTACTTCTATCCGTCACACCGCCCATACCGCGGCTCGATTCGTAATACCAAGAAACGGCAGGGTCTTTATCGTACGTACCGTAATCGGAAAGCACGTCGTAAGCGTTGGACGCGTTAGCGTAATCGTCGTTTGCGTAATAGAGCTTAAACGTCGTCTTGCTGTTTGCGTACGCTTTCGAAACGGTTACCTTATACGGGTTGTACCAGTCAATTTGCGCGCCGTATCTTTCCGCAACGATTTTCAAGTCTTCGCTTTGGCACATATCAATAATTTCAAACGCCGACATCGAAATAAGGTCGTTTACGGTATATTTGCTATCCTTTGCCTCTACCACAACGGGCGAGGGCATAATAGATTTATTGTCCGCGTCTACGAAATGGTATTCGATAGAATAGCCCGTCTTTGCCGTTTCGTCGATAAACTCGTTTACCGTGTTATTTTGTCCGTTGGTGTTTTCAACGCCCGTATTATCAACGTAAACTTTCTCGTTGTCCGCCTTGGTTTCGTCGCTTTCCATATATTTTTGCGCAACGTAGGTCATAGAACGGGTATTGTTATCCATATGCCCGCCCGAATAGTCCGCAAATTTATATACTACTTGGTCGTTCTCGTCTACGTATCTAACGTACGCGCGCCCCACCACTTCCGTTGTGTATTGGCTTTTGGAAGTGAAAGGCACATACCCCGAAATTACGTAATAAGGAGCGCCGCTCTTGCCGTCGATAGACAAATTTTTGTTGATGAGCGTACCCCATTGGTTCAAGCTCAACGCTTTGAGGTTGTCGTAACGCACGGGCGTAAACATAGATTTACCGCCTTGTACGTAGTTATCTTCCGTCGTAGATTGCGTTGCCACGCCGCCAATCGCGTCCGTCGCCCAATCCGCACCCTCCTTGGTATCTTTCATCCAATAGTATTTGCGCGAAGTCGTGTCGTCTTGACCGTCTACGTAGCCGAATACCGTTGCCGCGTCCAAAGGACGGATAAGGTTGCCCTTTTCGTCCTCCATTTTCGTACGTTGAACGAACACCATACCCCACTCGGTAGTATCGTTTTCGCCTGCGCCTTCACCGTATTTAGCCTCTATTGCCTCGTATTGGTCTTGTTCAACAACGCCCATAAAACGCAACGTGTTGCCAAGGTTCGCCTTGGTTTCCCCTTGCGCGTTGAGCGGCAAACGAATTTGCGCGCCGTTATACATTTGGAAGGAGCTCAACGTCAAATCGGCTACCTGTTCTTCTGCATTAACCGCAGGTGCTACGCTCTTGCCCGTGTTAAGGAACGCAAAGGACAAGAGAAAGCAAGTTGCACTTGCTAAAATTAAGGGAATCAATCTTCTCTTTTTCATCTTATACCCTCCTTTCCTTACCAATCTTGCCAACCGTCTTCACCAGCGCCACCTTCTTCGTCGGTATCAACGCTGGGCGTGTCAAGCACAAACCATACCTCGCTGTTTAAGCGAAGTATTTGAATTGTAGGTTCTTCATAGAATTTTCTATCCATAACCTTTTCCTTATTAATATATATTAGATTTTGTCGTGCTTTTTTTCGTTCTGTTTTTTTCGCTATGCCGCAACCCCTTTCGTCACGGCATAGACTTTATATTATATAATGATTAGTTCATACCGCCTTGTACGTTATCAAAATACAACGTACAATTTGCATACACCGCAAAGTAGAATTCACCGCTGATATATTGCGAAGGGTTACCACCCGCCGCATTGCTTTGCTCAATGTTGGATTGAATCAACTCTCTGGGAATTTTTACTTGGTTCCAACCAGGCGCAAGCTCTGCCGCCAAGGCATTGTAAATGAACAAGTTGATATTTCCGCTTTCCGCATTATATACGTCGAGATACAAGTAGTCGTAGCTCAATAATTCGCTTTCGGGAATAGGTTGATGCGTCGTTTGGTTTCTCAAATTGATAACGATGTAGTTATTCGCGCTCGCTTGTACCTTTATCGAAGAAGAACCTTGCGTTTTAATCGTCGAATCCAACGACACCGTTCCGTTGGAACTTGCCCAGTATTGTACAGTTTCACAATTATTAAACATCGTTCCTACGACCGTCGCGCTACCGCTTTGGTTACCGCCATCGTCTTCGCCGCCGGGTTCAGGAGGTACGTAAGCACTACCGTTGCCGATAACCGCCATAATCTTATCGAAGTATACTGTACCAGCCACAGGGAATTGCACAAACAAGAACCCAGAACTATATACTTGCGTCGACGAACCAGCACTAGCAAATGCATCCATCGCATCAAGAATATCCTTCGTGTACATCTTAACAACGTTCTCACCTTTGGTAAGTGTTGCCACAGGCGTCATCTTAATAGTGGGGTCACTGACAATATACAATTGCATCCCTTCTGTTTCAGAATAAATAGACAATTCAACATATTCGTATTCTTGCCATTGTGCCTTCGATAACGCTTTATCGTCTATTCGCATATAAACAGTCATCGTCTGCCAGTTACCAACTGAGGTAATCTTTACCGAACTATTACCCTCTTTAACGTGTTGGTCGCTAAGCTCTTTTGTTGGCCCATCGAAGTAAATCAAATCTTCACAGTTATTGAGCAATACCTTGCCTACGTAGTGGGTCTTGGGAATACTGTTCGCACTGTTGTCGTAGTTTGTCTTGTCGCCGTTTGCGCGTACGATAATCGTTTGTTCGTCTTGGAGCGTATACGTAAGCGTGTTTTGATTACCGATTTCCACGCCGTTTACAAATACGGTGTAGTTTACCGCGCCGTCGATTGCCTCCCAACTTGCTACACCCGTAGCCGCGTCCAACGTTACCTGAGGCGTGTCAAGTTTAGGAAGTTCCTTTTCGTAAGGCATGTTGCCTTGCGCATATACCCCTTTCACTTCCGCGATATCAAACTTGTACGGAAGAGCAAGCGCACAATAGATGTTAAGTTTCAATTCACCCGTTGCCGCGTTGTATGCGTTTGCGTTGTTCATCGCCGCAATCAACGTCGCTTTATCAATCGTGATGTTGTTCCAACCGGAAATCGTACGGCAAAGTTGTACGCCGTTGCCAAGCGAAACTTCCGCGCCGGGGTCGTGGCTGAGCATTCTAACGTTGACGTATTCCATGGCATTTACGTCCGCTGCGGTCAACGCTCTTCTTTCGCCCGTCGTCAAATCGGGAATCGTAAGTTTCAACCACATCGTTTCGTATTCGCCAGCCGTTCTAACTTGAATCTTACCGTTCTTGTCGATTTGGTTCTTCAATTCAACTTTCGAGAAGTTGCTTTCCATCTTCACAGCGTTTACGTCGTCGCCGTAGTTAAGCGTGATTTCTTCCATACCAACTTTCGTGTAGGTAGGGAATTTTTGTCTTACGACAATCGTCGTAGACTTCGTTACGCTGTTGCCCGACGCGTCTCTTGCCGTTACCGTCAAGTTATACGTTTCGCCAAACGTACCCTTTCTCGTGCCGTTCATAACTTCCGTCGTTACGTCCGCACCGCCAAGCGTTACTTTATA
>JAZRSE010000015.1:0-6712 GCA_045651305.1 Candidatus Scatosoma sp.
TGCACGCCTGCGGACACGATTTCCACACCGCCTCCCTGCTTATGGCGGCGGAGTTGTTGCAGGCGGAAAAACACCGCTTGCCTGCGCCCGTAACGCTGCTTTTCCAACCTGCCGAGGAAAGCTTGCAGGGGGCGAAAGACGCGCTCTCTTCGGGGCTTATCGAGCGTTTTAACGTGGGAAGTGCCATAATGCTACACGTTTTGACGGCAACAAACCTGCCGACGGGGCATATCGTCGTGTCGTCGGGCGGTGTTAGCGCGCCTGCCGCCGATTATTTCACTTTGACGGTAAAAGGCAAGGCGTGCCACGGCTCTTCTCCGCAAAACGGAGTGGACGCATTGTCGGTGAGCGCAAGAATTTTGCTTGCATTGGAAACGCTTTCCGCAAGAGAGATTTCCACGTTAGAGCCGTTTGTTTTAACGGTGGGCAAAATGCAATCGGGCGTGGCAGGCAACGCCTTGCCCGACGCCGCCGTTATGGAGGGAACACTTCGCGCGTTTGACGAGAAAACCCGTGCTTTTGCAAAGAAACGGCTAAAAGAAATCGCCGTGGGCGTGGCGAAAAGCTTTCGCGCAAGCGCGAAATTGGCGTTCACAAGCGGTTGTCCTGCGCTCAAAAACGACGGGGGTATGTCTTTGTCTATTGGGGAAACGCTTAAAAAAGGCATAGGCAGGGATAGGGTGTTTTATTCGGCGGATTTAGACGGAGGGGTGAAAAGCGGACTTGGCGGCAGCGAAGATTTTGCCTATATCGCAAGCGAAGTGCCCTCCGTTATGCTTGCGCTTGCCGTAGGCGAGCCAAAGGACGGATACGTCTATCCCTTGCACCACCCCAAAGCGAACTTTGACGAACGAGCTTTATATATCGGCGGCGCGGCGTACGCTTTGGCAGGTTTAACGTAAAAGAACACCCCCGTCCACACGGACGGGGGTGTTTTATTTCGTCTTACAATACAACAATATTCTTCTTTTCGATTTCCGCTTTCAGCTCTTCGGGGAAAGCGGCGTCGGTGATGAGGACGTTCAAGTCCTCCACTCTTGCAAAGGTGTACGGCTTTACTTTGCCGATTTTCGAGCTATCGAGCATCATATACGTCGATTTTGCCTTTTTGCGTATCGTTTTGAAAAGGTCGGCCTCCGGTTGCGATTCGCAAGAGAAACCGCTTTCGGGCGTGAACGCCGCCGCCGAAATTACGGCGAGTTGGAAATTGGTGTCCTCAAAATAAACGGACGCAAGCGACGAGGTCGTCGAAAGGTTATCTTTCAAAAGCGGACCGCCTAAAAGATTGATGTTTACGTTCTTCTTTTTAGAAAGTTCGGTTGCTACGGCAAGCCCGTTCGTGAACACGTTGCAGGGGATATCGGGCAATTCTTTGGCGAGATACAGCGCCGTCGTGCCTGCGTCGAGGAAGAAGGACGCGCCCGGCTCAATCAACGCCACCGCCTTTTGCGCGATTTGGATTTTTTCGTCGGTATGCACGGCGGTTTTTTGCGTGTAGGGTACGCCCGACGTCTTTTGTACGTCTTTTACGGACATAGCGCCGCCACGGATACGGATAATTTTGCCCTCTTGTTCGAGGAGCAATAAATCTCTGCGCAAGGTCATTTGCGAGGCTTGCGGGAAGAATTCTTCAAGTTGTTTTAACGTGAGTTTACCACGCTTATCAAAGAGTGCGGCAATTTGCACAATACGGTCTTTTTTCATAGGTCTCTCTACCTCTTGTATTCATTTTAAGCATAATAAAATTAACATAAAATTCACAAAATTGCAAGCGAATAGAGGCGAAAAAAGGCATATTTTCATTAAAAATAACAAATTCACACTTTTTTCTTAACAAAAACGGGTAAAGTTATCATTTTTAACACTCGGCAAGCGTTGCGCGTTTATTTTTGAAAGAGGGGGTGCGTAAAAACGGTTGCCTTTTCGAAAAAGGTGTGCTATAATAATGCTAACGGCAAACGGAGGGAACGCGCGTATGTACGATTTTTTGGCGGATTTAGACGGATATTTTTGTGAGAAGTATACAAACTACGATAAGCTTTGCGTATTGCCCGGGTATCGTATGCCGACGATGCAAGCAACGAAAACGGACGAGTTTGGCAGGTCGTTTTCCTACACGTTGCCTGCAAGCACGATGCGTCTTGCTTTGCAAGAAAACAAGGACGAGCTTTTGATAGAGCTGAAAAAACGTATCGTGGACAAGGGTTTTTCCTTTTCCTTCTATCCCATTGGCGGATACAGACGTTTTAAGCGCAAGTTTGCAAAGGTAACCCCTGCGAAAGTGCTTGCCGAGGTGCTTGAAAAGAACAAGTTGTCCGTAGAGGACGCTTGTGCCGAGCTTACGATTGATAAGGAAATTTGGTTGAATATTTGTAAGGGCAAATTTGCCGCGACGAAGAACACCATTTTCTCGCTTGCTTTGGCAGGGCATTTCTCGTTGGAAGATACCAACCGCCTCTTGGAAATATACGGATACGAGTGGGATTTTAGCGTAGAAAGAGAGGTTGTAATCGCCTATCTTTTGGAAAACAAAGTGTTTGCGCGCCCGATGATGGATGCGGCGTTTACCGAGTACAAGGTGGCTAATTTATTTATTAAATAAATTCCCCGATAAAAATATCGTTAAAAAAGTTGCTTTTTGGCGGTGTTCGTGTTATAATGAAGAAAATTGAATAACCGAGTGGAAAAAGAGTACCTCATTTCCGTATGCAATTCCAGAGAGGAACGCCGTAGGCTGAAAGCGTTTCGCCGCAAAAGGGGGAGGGAAAGTGCGTTTCCGCGTTTGAGGACGGAGTAACACTCCGCGGCTGCCTCCGTTATCAGGCGTCACGAGGGGAGTTTTTTCATAATTTTTGGAAAATTCCTGAAATAAAGTGGAACAGCGGATAAAAGCGCCTTTATATTATGTAGTGTGGATTACTACGGTATAAAGGCGTTTATTTTTATACCGAAAAGGAGTGGTTTATGTGGTTCAAAAACCTGCGAGAGGACATCAAAGCGGCAAAAGCCAACGACCCTGCCGCGCGCAACGGATTTGAAGTTTGGCTTACCTATTCAGGCGTGCACGCATTGTCTTGGCACAGAGTCGCACATTTCTTTCATAAAATCAAGTTAAAGTTATTGGCAAGAATTATTAGCCAAATGGCTCGCTTTTTCACGGGCATAGAAATTCACCCTGCGGCAAAAATCGAGGGGGGAGTATTCATCGACCACGGCAGCGGCGTGGTTATCGGGGAAACGGCGGAGGTGCATAAAGGCACGGTTATCTATCAAGGCGTAACGCTTGGCGGTACGGGCAAGGAACGTGGCAAACGCCACCCTACGATTATGGAAAACGTCACCTTATCGGCAGGCGCGAAAGTGCTTGGCGGATTCACGGTGGGCAAGGGCGCGAAAATCGGCGCGGGCGCGGTGGTATTAAAAGAAGTGCCGCCCTATGCGACGGTGGTGGGCGTGCCGGGGCGTATCGTGCGTATCCGTAAACCCGACGACGAGGACGCAACCAAGCAAGGCATTATCGCCGTAGCGGCGCTCAACGCCGAAATCAATGCGGAAGAGCTTGCAAGAAAGGAAGAAGAGGCAAAAGAGGCGGCGAGAATAGCCGAAGAAGAAAGAAGTGGTAAAAAACAAGTAGGAGAGAAGAAAGATGAAAATTTATAATTCGCTTACCAAAAGAAAAGAAGAATTTATCCCCTTGGAAGAGGGCAAAGTTAAAATGTACGCGTGCGGTATCACGGTATCGGGCGAGGCGCATATCGGGCACGGTTATCAAGCGCTTATCTACGATATTATGAGAAAGTATTTGAAGAAATCGGGCTACGAGGTGACGTATGCGAGAAACTATACGGACGTAGACGATAAGATTATCGCAAAATCGCACGAAACGGGTATTCCTGCGGACGTGTATGCGGCGAATATGATTGAAAACATCAATAAGATTATGGAGAAGTTCAACGTGGACGACCCCGACGTATGGCTTAAAGCGACGGAGAACATCGAAAACATCATTGATTTCGTTTCCACTTTGATTGAAAAGGGGCACGCATATCCCACGAAAAACGGCGACGTGTACTTTGACGTTGCCTCTTTCCCCGGGTATGGCAAACTCTCCAACCGCAACGTAGAAGACGCCCTTGACGGCGTGCGCGTAGACAACGACGACGAGAAGAAAAACGCGTACGACTTCGCGCTTTGGAAGAGCGCGAAAGAGGGGGAAATCTTTTGGGAATCTCCTTGGGGCAAGGGTAGACCGGGTTGGCATATCGAGTGTTCGGCAATGAACAGAGAGGCGTTTGGCGAACAAATTGATATTCACGGCGGCGGCAGGGACTTGATTTTCCCGCACCACGAAAACGAGATTGCGCAAACGGAGGCGTTGACGGGCAAACAATTCGTGAAATATTGGACGCACAACGGCTTGATTAAAGTAAACGGCCAAAAGATGAGTAAGTCTTTGGGCAATAGCTTGCTCCTTGCCGAGCTTTTGGAGAAATACTCGGACGAGGCGATTAAATTTGCGCTTTTGCAAACGAACTACCGCAACGACATCAACGTTACGAACGAGTTGTTCCCCGAGGCGGAAAAACACCTCTACGATTTCTACACCACGCTTGCGCTTATCGACAAGGTAACGATGCGTTTGAAGGGTATGGAAATGACGATTGACGGCGAAACGGCGGTGAAAGCGGCGGAGAACGCGCAAAAAATCGACGACGAGTTCAACGCTTGTATGAGCGACGATTTCAACACCGCGCTTGCGCTTTCCAACCTCTTTGGCTATTTCAAAGAAGTGAAAAAGCAGCTTTCGCAAGGGGAATCGAAAGGGTATTTCGTGGCGCTTGGTATGGCGGTGCAAATCCGTAAGACGTACTCGCTTTTGGGCTTATTCCAAAAGAACGCAGGAGAGTATTTGGCTTGGTATGAAAGCAAGAACGCCGAGGACGTGCCTGCCGACGTAAAAGCGGTGGCGGAAGAGCGTTGGACGGCAAGATTGAACAAGGACTGGGCGAAGAGCGACGAACTTCGTAACAAGCTTGCGGAAATGGGCTATGCGGTGAAAGATAGCAAAACGGGTTACGAACTGATTAAAAATTGAGTGTAAAAGCAGGAGAAGGTAAAAAGTGGACGCATTTCTTATAATGTTAAAAAACGTGCTTGTGTTCGTTTTACTTGCCGTGCCAGGGGTGATTGTGGTGAAAACCAAAATGCTGAAAAGTCAGCAATCCACCGCGCTCTCAAAAATACTTTTATACGTGGGCGCGCCCTTTTTGGTCATTGATAAAATGTTCGATATCTCCTTCGACGGGGAACTGTTAAAAGTGGTGCTCGTTTCGGCGGCGCTTGGCGTGGGATTTAACTTGTTGTGCGTGTTTTTATCCCGATTTGCCGTGACGAGAGAAAAGGAAGTGCAAACGAAGGGAATTACACGTTTTTGTATGATTTTCGCAAACAACGGCTTTTTGGGCTTTCCTCTTGCGGCGGCGGTGTTTCCCGACAGACCGCTCGTTATGGTTGCGCTCGTAATATTCAACATCATTTGTTGCGTGTTTATGTACACGATAGGCATCGTATTCGTGACGGGCGATAGACGGGCGATGAGCGTGAAAAAAGCAGTCTTTAACCCTATCTTGATTGCGTTCATCATCGGGTTGTTGCTCAATTTGTTGAAAGTGGACGAGTTGTTGCCCGAGGCGACTATTTACGCAGGGCATTTAAGCGGACTTGTGACGCCCCTTTCTATGATTATTTTAGGCATGAAACTTGGCGAAGTAAACGTCAAGAAACTATTTACCTCCGCAAAAATGTATTACGTGGCGGCAATCAAATTGGTGGTAGTGCCCGTTGTCGTTTTGGCGTTGGGCTTTGCCATCAACAGTCTTTTTGAGATTGGTACGGACGTATTGTTCGCGCTGTTTATCGGGTTTGCGTTGCCGACGGCGACGACGTCAACGGCGCTTGCGGACGGATACGCAGGGGACGTGGATAACGCGGCGATATTTACGCTCGGTACGACAATGCTCTCGATTGCTACGATTCCGCTTTTATACGGATTGTTGGTTTTATTGATATAAAGGAAAAATTGGGGAGAAAGCGTACGAACGCTTGACAAAAAACGCTCCTAAATATATAATGTAAGAGAAAAATAATTGGACGGGTAAACACTATGAAAACGTATACAGGACAATCTTTGCGTGAAATGTATTTGAACTTCTTTAAGGACCGTGGGCATAAAGTTATTCCCTCGGCGTCCTTGATTCCCGAAAACGACCCTACGGTCTTGTTCACGACGGCAGGTATGCATCCGCTCGTGCCCTATCTTTTGGGGGAAAAGCACCCTGCGGGCAAACGCCTTACCGACGTGCAAAAGTGCGTGCGTACGGGGGATATCGAGGACGTGGGTGACGAACGCCATTGCACCTTCTTCGAAATGCTTGGCAACTGGTCGCTTGGGGATTACTTTAAAGAAGAAATGATTCCTTGGAGCTACGAATTTTTGACGGGGGAAAACTATTTGGGTATTCCTTCGGACAAGCTTGCCGTTACCGTGTTTGGCGGTGACGAAACGTTGCCGCGCGACGACGAAGCGGCGGCGCTGTGGGAAAAGGCAGGCATCAAAAAGGAAAATATTTATTTTATGCCCCGTGAAAACAACTGGTGGGGTCCTGCGGGCTTAACCGGTCCTTGCGGTACGGATACCGAAATGTTCGTCATC
>JAZRSE010000016.1:0-1596 GCA_045651305.1 Candidatus Scatosoma sp.
ATACGGTGGATTTAAGCAAGTTGCAACCTTTGGCTGCTTGCCCTCATAGCCCCGACAACGTAAAACCCGTTGCCGAACTTGCAGGGACGAAAATTAACCAAGTATGTATCGGTTCTTGCACCAACTCTTCTATGCAAGATATGCTCACCGTTGCGGCTATGCTCAAAGGCAAGACGGTACACCCCGACGTTAGCTTGTCTATTTCGCCCGGCTCGAAACAAGTATATACTATGCTTGCAGAGTGCGGTGCGCTTGCCGACTTGATTAACGCAGGCGCGCGTATTTTGGAATGCGCTTGCGGTCCTTGTATCGGTATGGGTTTCTCTCCCCAATCGGCGGGTGTAAGCCTTCGTACGTTTAATAGAAACTTCCTTGCAAGAAGCGGGACGGCGGATGCACAAGTGTATCTCGTTTCTCCCGAAACGGCAGCGGCTTCGGCGATTGCAGGCGTGTTTACCGATCCGACGACGCTCGGCGTTGCGCCTTTGGTAGAAATGCCTACGGCATTTAAGATTAACGATAACCTTATAGAAATGCCCGTTACGGCGGATAAGATGGACGAAGTAACGGTAGAACGCGGCCCGAATATTAAGCCTATCCCCGTTGGCAAAGCGCCTGATGAGGATTTGTCTTGCGAGCTTATTTTGAAAGTGGGCGACGACATCACTACCGACCATATTATGCCCGCAGGTACGAAAGTATTGCCCTATCGTTCTAACGTGCCGAAACTCTCGGAATTCTGCTTTACGGTATGCGATAAAGAGTTCCCTGAAAGAGCGAAAAAGAAGGGCGGCGGCGTTATTTTAGGCGGCGCAAACTATGGTCAAGGCTCGTCGAGAGAACACGCTGCGCTCGTGCCTTTGTATTTGGGTATCAAAGCGGTTGTGGCAAAGAGCTTTGCTCGTATCCACGTAGCAAACTTGATTAACTTCGGTATCGTGCCGATGACGCTTAAAAACGCGGACGATTACGATAAATTTAACGAAGGCGACGCATTGGAGATTGCAGGCTTTGCGGCGGCGGTAAAGGGCGAAAACGAGGCTACGCTCGTCAATAAGACGAACGGCGCTACGGCTACGCTTGTATTGACGCTTTCCGCGCGTCAAAGAGAAATGTTGATGGCAGGCGGTTGCCTCAACTACACCAAAAACAATTAAGGAGCAAGATTATGGAAATGGAAGAATACAAATCGCAATTGGACGTTGCTTGCGAAAAATTTAGAAAAATCCTTGAAAAGCAACTTGTTCGTGTAGAAGATATGAAAGCGCAAGGCGATTTCGTTGATTATACCGCGCTCGATTGTATCAAAATCGGCGTTTGCGGCGGCGACGGTATCGGCCCTATTATTTCCGCGCAAGCAAGAAGAGTTCTCGAATTTATCTTGGACGACTTGGTAAAAGCAGGAAAGGTAGAATTTAAGGACATCGAAGGTCTTACGATTGAAAATCGTATTGCAAAGGGCAAAGCAATTCCCGACGACGTTATGGCGGAACTCAAAGCTTGCCATATCATCTTAAAAGGCCCGACGACGACCCCTCAAAAGGGTAGCGGTATGCCCAATATCGAATCGGCAAACGTCGCAATGCGAAAAGCGCT
>JAZRSE010000017.1:0-5893 GCA_045651305.1 Candidatus Scatosoma sp.
CGGCAAATATATGCGCGATACCGCCCCTACGAATATTGCCAAGCAATCCCTCTTCTATCCAAGACGTATTACCAGGGATCGCACCAACCATAACCGAGAGTCGGATGGTAGCCATGTCGTTCTGTGAGCCAAGGAGTTGAATCTATCAATTGTCTTCCTAAGACCGCTTGGCCTCCGACTTCGGCAAATATATGCGCGATACCGCCCCTACGAATATTGCCAAGCAATCCCTCTTCTATCCAAGACGTGTTGCCCGTCAACGTAGCAAGCATAACCGAGGCAGGCGTTTCGTCCATACCTGCGAAAATCACCCTTTCAAAACGGTTTCGAATCGCCAAAAACAAATGGAAAGCGCTATCCACCGCCACGGCGTTATCCGCCGTCATCGTATAACGAGTGTTTTCCTCCACCGCATACGCGCGAAAGCCGTAATCGTTAACCAGCCCCGTTTCCGTGCTTATTTCCCCTTGCAAAACCACCTCTTGCGACAGGGAAACTTCCTCAAAAACCGCAGGAGAAACGTACGCGGTAAGCCTACCCTTTTCCCGCTCGCCTGCAATCGTAAGCTTGTCCAAAGAAAGCACGTAGGACGTTCCGTCCGTTTCCTTTTCAATCACTCTGCCAACCACGGCATATTCCCCGTTATATGCGCCTGCCGATTGATAGCCTTTTATTTGCAACGCAAACGAGCCTGCGCCGAGCGCAAACGAGAAAAGGAGCAACGCCAAGCACACGCATATCCGTTTCCATTGTACAAGTGTAAAGGCGAGCATACATATTAGCCCAATCAACGGGAGAATTAGTAAAACGAGCCAAAAAGGAAATTGATATACAAGATAAGCAAAAGCAAAAAGAATACCCAAACATAAAAAGAGAGCGCAAAACAAAAGGGTGCGGAAATTTATAATTCTTTTTCCCACTTCCACCTTTTCATTTTGCGCCAATCTTTCTTGCATTTCTTCCTTTAATTAGCTTTACGCCAACGATATTCTATCCGATACCGAGCGCACGAAAACGCCCTTTTCTTCCCCCAAAGTGATACAATCGTTTATATACGCCGTGAATTTTTCCGTCGGTTTTGCTATACGCAACACGTTTGCAACGATTACGACGATTTCATCCATATATAACGCCACTTTGTCCTCCAAAGCACTCCGCACGATTGCCACCATTTCATACGGCGTGTAATCGTATTCCGCCTTACGGATAGGCTCGCTATTTTCCACACGGTAACGGTCAAAGCCCACGCATTTATCCGTCTTGCGATAGAAATCCGCGCCCAAAACCCGTTCGTACTTAAATCCACAAAGCGCAATCAACGCTTGCATACGCGCGTCTACTTTTACACCGTATTTCGTAATGCCCAAACTCGTCAAGCAACGGCGCACCAAGAACTCGTAAGAAATCGGTTCTTCCATTGCCACAATCGCCTTTAAGCGAGCGATAATTTCCTTATCGTTTTCGCCCGAGGTGACGTAGTTAGCGTTTTCCGTCAACGGCTCTAACACCGCCGCTTTATACGGTTTTTTCGCACGGTTGAGCTCCGTACCGCCCTTCTTATCCGCACCCGTCAATTTATCCAAGACGTCTTTAATTTTCTTAATTTCACGTTTGGGGTTATTGTAATAGTTGACGGTGAATACGCGTATTACGTTCCAGTTATTGCGTTTAAGCGTTTGAATTTGCAGCACGTTTCTATCTTTGATAGAGAAACGATTGGGCGTATCGCACATAATAGCAAGGATAAAACGATGCCTATTTTTCGGGTCAACCACCGCAACGTCGATTTTGAAACCGGACGCACCCACGTCGTAACGACAATCGTAGCCATAAGAGGAGAGTTCTTTTGCGATATATTTGCCAATGCCCGTCTTTTGACCCGTGAGGTCCGCCGACGAGATTGCCAAATTCGTTCTTCCCTTTTCCGCAAAATCCAAAAACGCCTTTAAGCCTGCAACGCCTTTCGAATTGGTTTTGGAAAGGTCTATCATTGCGCCCGTCATAGACGCAAACACCACCATTTCTTCCCTTGCACGGGATACGGCAACGTTCAATCTTCGCCAACCGCCTGCTTGGTTCAAAGGCCCGAAGTTGAGGGAAATTCTGCCAAGCCTATCGGGGCCGTAGCATACGGAGAACAAGATAACGTCGCGTTCGTCGCCTTGTACGTTTTCCAAGTTCTTAACAAAGAGCGGCTCTTCTCTATCGTACGCCTCTCTTTCCAATCTCTTTTCCGCAATTTCCGCGGCGAGCTTGCGCTCGATATAATCCTTTTGCACGCTACTAAACGTTACGATACCGATACTCGATTTTTGCAATTTCGCGTCGGTTAAGCGGCGGATAACCTCTTTGACGAGCGCATCGCCCTCCGCTTTATTCTTTTTGGTGAAACCTCTATCGTACGTGCCGTCTTCCACAAGCTCGAAACGCACTTTGCTATTCAACGCGTCGGGCGAAGGGAAGGTGCAAAGACGGTTTTCGTAGTACATTACGTTGGAGAAAGCAATCAAGCTTTCGTGCTTACTACGATAGTGCCACGTCAAATGGCGTTGGGGCATATTGACTGCCAAACAATCGTCCAAGACGCTTTCCATATCCTCACTTTCCAAGTTATCCTCGTCCACGTACGTCGTTTGGAAAAAGGTCGTAGGAGGCAACTGTTTCGGGTCGCCTACGACGATAGCCGATTTACCGCGTGCGAGCGAACAAATCGCCTCCGCCGTGGGAATTTGCGACGCCTCGTCGAAGATAACCAAATCGAACATACCGTTTTGCGGTTGTAAATATTGCGAAACGGTTATCGGGCTCATTAGCATACAAGGCGCAATCGTGCCGAGAAGTTCGGGAATTTCCTCGAAGAGTTTTCTAAGCCCCATACCGCGCAAATTGGATTTTGCCATACGGTTGAAGTTTGCAACCTCGATACTCAAACTGCCCTCCGTCGATTGCGTGGGCAAACGGGAAATGAGTTTTGCGCGAATCGCCTCTTTGGTAAGGCGAGCAAAATCCTCCATCGTCAAACGCAGGCTTTCCGCTTTTTCTTCGCACACGGCGGCGGAGAACTGCGCCAAAACAGGGTCGAGCGGGATATTCGTTTGCAAGAAGTTCTTATAGATATTCTTCTCAAAACTATCCACGATATTTTCGCCCGTAACGCTGCCGCTTTCCAAGGCGGCGGTGATAAACGTAAGCCCTGCCTCGTCCAAAGCTTGCGCCGTCTTTCTATACATACACCAAGGCGCTAACATATCAATATTTTCAATCAACGCGCCTGCCTTGCTCGTGTAATATTCCAAAACGTCCTCTTCGGGGATTTTTGCCTTACTGCCGTTTGTAGCGATTAAGAAACTTTCCTCCGCTTGACGGAAACTGTCTATCGAATAGATAAGCCCGTCCAATACGGGCGCGGAATAACCGCTTGCCGCGCGGATACACATACTATTAAAGCTATCGGGATTGTAATCCATAAACACGGTAGCGCAAGCCTCGTGCAAGGCGTACAAATCCTTTAAGAAGTTTTTACGCGCGTCGAAAAAGTCCACTCTACCAAAGGCAAAAGTGAAATATTGCGATAAATTGGTGGACGTGCGAATACGTTGCATTGCCTCGTGTATGCTATACAACGTTTCCAAATCCTCCAACAATTCCTCGTTTGCGGAGAAGGACGTCAAAGCGTATTTGGACAACTTTTTAACGATAGCGCGCACCGTTTTGTTTTCGTCAAAATCGGTGTTGCTCTCTTCCAACCATTTCCCAAGCGCTTTATAATCGGCGGAAATATCCACCAATTTCTTATAACGCTTGAAGTATTTTTCCAAAGACGCGTCCAAGCGACGGTTTGCGTTAAAGAACGCGAAAAACGCCTCTTCTTCCGTCTTGAAATATTTATTGAACGCACCGCTTTGCAAGCGTTTTGCTATGTCGTAAAGAGCGTCCAATTTCTTGCGCGTCATCGTGCTTACGTTTTGACGATACAGCTCTAAAAACAGCGCAACGTAGTTTTTCAAATGCTTGATTTCCGCAATCACCACCTCGCTTGCACAATACACGTGGTCGCGCACGGAGGGAGAATAATCGGCAAGGTTGACGTTGGCAAAGGGCGAGTTATGCACGCCGCCGCACTCTTTTGCCGCAGCCGCCGCCTCTATCATCATACGCTCGTAAGCGTCAATCTTTTCTTTGGTCAACCCGTCGTAGAAACTGCTTTCGATATTCATTATATCGGGCGCGGATTTATTCTTTAAGCAAACGAGCAACGCCTCGTACACGGACAAGCCCAAACGGCGCTTTTTATGCAGGGCAACGAGCGGTTGGGACAAATCGTCTTTGAGCTGCGCAATCGCGCGGGATTTTTCCGCAAGGCGTACCCTTTCCACTTCGCCTGCCATTGTAAGCGTGGAAGTTAATTTTTGCAATACGTCCGATTTATTCGTTTTATTGGAGTGGAGTTCTAAACAAAATTCCCCCAAACCAAGGCTATCCAAACGCTTTTTAACAACGGACAACGCCGCTTGCTTTTCCGCAACGAAGAGCACGCGTTTCCCATCGTTAAGCGCATTGGCGATAATGTTGGTAATCGTTTGCGATTTACCCGTCCCGGGAGGCCCGTGCAAAACAAAGCTCTTGCCCGTTTGAGAAAGGGAAATTGCCTCCCATTGCGACGCGTCCGCAGGCAATGGCGTGAGCGTTGCCTCCGGCTTTACGTCGTCCTCTTTCAAGCGGTTTTCATCGTTGCCAAACGTAACTGCGTTGGTCAAGAACGCTTTTACGAGTTCGTTTTTAGAAAATTCCCCTATATTTTGACGGAGGTCGTACCACATTTGATAACGAGCAAACGAGAAGGTGGCAAGATATGCGTCGTCGTACACTTCCCACTTACGCATATTCATCGTTTCCATACGTATCATCGCGAGAATTTCGCTTATCTTCAAGCCGTGCGTTGCGCCTTCCAAGCCACGCATATCAATATTGTATTCTTGTTTCAAATACTCTAAAAGGGTAGAGTTTATGGAAACTTCGTCCCCGTCAAGGGAAAGGGAATACCCCACGCCGCCCTTGCTCTTTTTCAAAGTGACGGGTTGTAAAACGAGGGGCGCGTAATGTTCTGCACCGTCCTCGCGCGTGTACCAACGCAAAAAGCCGAGCGCCAAGTACAAAATTTTCGTACCCGATTCCTCGTATGCCTCTTTATTTTTACGGATTAACCTTGCAACGTTTTCCGTCAAGGAAGTTTCGTCCGAATAGGTGCGTAAAATACCCGACCTTGCCTCGATTGAAATGAGTTCTTTCAACTTCCCTGCTTGGCTGGAAATGCCGTATTTAGGGCCTTTTTTCGCAATGTCCGCCGCTGCGTGCGTAGCCGCCGCCAAAGCGGTGTCCCCGTTTTGCGAAAGGGAATCCAACAGCTCGTCCAAATCCCCAACGCAAAGGTGTTCTACTCCCTTGGGCGAGAAATTGAGCAAGGAATTTTTCATCGACAAATCGAGCAAACGGCGTTCCCATTGCTTGTCTTTCGTTTGTTCTTTTCCCAATTTAAGGCTTTGCGTGTTCGTCAAATCGGTAGGCAAAGCGTCGTGCGAGGCGGCGTTTTCGTTGAGCACCTCATACCCTTTCAAATTTCTTGCGCGCATAGGCAAAGGCAAGATATTGGAAATACGGCAACGGCGAATATCTACGTACGTTTCGTACAAACGCCCCTCGGCAAGCTTTTGTCTAAAATGCGTTTCCGAAGTGGTGTACGCCGCGTTTTTATCGCTAAACAAATCCTCCACGTCAAAGCAGCTTACATTATTTATCCCGTCCGCAACGTATGCGTCCAACCTTGTAATATCGTCGCTCACGGTGTCCATAAAACAGCTAAAGTCGGATCGTAGCCATGTCGTTCTGTGAGCCA
>JAZRSE010000018.1:0-3917 GCA_045651305.1 Candidatus Scatosoma sp.
TTCCTTGTTTCAAAAGGAGAAAAGTATGGAGATAAGAAATTACGTAATCGAATCCAATTACGACAAACTTCCTTTGCACGTGGTTGAATATTATCCCGCAACCGCCCCCCAAGGCGTAATGCAAATTTTGCACGGTATGTGCGAATATAAAGAACGTTACGCCTCGTTTATGGAATACTATTGCGAGCGGGGTTTTATCGTCGTTTGTTACGACCAACGCGGACACGGCGATAGCGTGAAAGACGCGGGGGATTTGGGGTATTTTTATGATAACAGCGCAAACGCAGTCGTGGAGGACGCGGCACAAATTACGAGGGTGATTAAAGAAAAATATCCCCATTTGCCCGTTACGGTGTTCGGGCATAGTATGGGCTCGATGGTGGCAAGGTGCTATCTTCGAAAATACGATTGTTTGGCGGATAAAATGGTGGTGTGCGGTTCGCCCAGTAAAAACCCTTTGGCAGGGATAGCGATTGGTATGACGAAAACGATAGCTCTTTTTAGAGGTAAACGCCATAGAAGTAGAACTTTATGCTATCTTTCCACGGGCAAGGGGAATAAGAAATTCCCCGGGGAGCAAAAGGGCGCGTGGCTTAGCCAAAACAGGGAGAATATAGAGGCGTTTTACACCAATCCCAAGGGCAAGTTCGTGTTCACCTGCAACGGCTTTGAAAACCTGTTTAGGCTTATGAAATACACGTATAAAAAGAAAGGGTATCTCGTGCAAAACTCTGCCCTGCCTATCCATTTCATCTCGGGCAGCGACGACCCTGTGCTCGTCAACGATATCAAATGGCTGCAATCCATAGAATTTTTACGCGAGCGTGGGTATGAAAACGTCACGGGGAAACTCTACAAAGGCTTGCGCCACGAGGTTTTCCACGACGTAGATAAAGAGATTGTGCTTGCCGACGTGCTCGCTTTTATGCAGGCGTAAAAAGGGTGTATAAACTTTGAAAAGCGTCGCATACTGTTTCTAGGAGGAAAGAGTATGCTTATTGCTAATATCATTGCTTATGTCTTGGTAATCGTAGGCGCTATCAACTGGGGCTTGTTCGGTTTGTTCAACCTCAACCTCGTTTCGACGTTGTTTGCAGGTGCAAGAACGGTTGGCTCGGTTATCACCTATTCGATTATCGCACTCGCGGCACTCTGGCTCATCCTTTCGCCTATCATCACTAGCGGCGTATTGTGGTTGAGAAATAGAAGAGCGGAATAAAGGAAGAAAAAAACGGATTTCTCTTAACGAGAGGTCTGTTTTTTTTTGTGAGCGCTATTGACTTTTCCTTACGCGCGTAGTATAATATAGATACTATAAGAGGAAAAGCTCGGCTTTTCAAAAGGAGTAAATATGAAAAACAATCTATTGATTTCAGGCGGCGCTATCGGTGGGATAATCGGTGGCGTATTGGCGTTTATTCTCGTTATCGCCTTGATTAGCTGGTGGGTAAAAACGCGCAATACGTTCGTTCGCTTGAAGAACAAAGTGGAAGAGGCTTGGGCGACGATTGACGTATTTTTGAAAAAGAGATACGACCTTATCCCTAACCTCGTAGAAACGGTGAAAGGGTATGCAAAGCACGAAAGCGAAACGTTGCAAAACGTGGTTGCGGCGCGTAACGTAGCGATGGGCGCAAAGACGATTGAAGAAAGAGCGGCTGCGGAAAACGGTTTGGCAGGCTCGCTCCGTACCTTCCTTTCGGCAGTTGCGGAAAGCTATCCGCAGTTGAAAGCGAACACCAACTTCCTTGATTTGCAAAACCAATTAAAGGGCATTGAAGGGGAATTGGAATCCTCCCGTCGTTATTATAACGGCGTTGTAAAATCGTTCAATACCAAGTTGGAATTGTTCCCTGCGAACATCGTGGGCAAGCGTATGGGCGAAGAATACACCAAGCGTCCTTATTTCGAGCTTGAAAGCGCGGAAGAGAGAAAGAATATCAAAGTACAATTCTAAAAACGATGAAAACGAAAATATTACAAAAGGAAAGGCGTGGCTGGCTATTTGTCACGCTTTTCGCTATATTATTTCTATGCGTTGCGTTAGCACCCTTTTTTACGAGGGATAGGAAAGCTGTTTTAAGCGCGTCGGCGGACGTGGGCGACGTGATGACCATCAACAGTTACGAGATTGAGATGACGGTGCAAACGAACAGGCAAGTGGTGGTGAAAGAACGGATTGTGATGACGGCGAATAAGGCGGGCAGTCAATTCACCCGTAGTTTGCCGACGGAGGGAAATCGGTATTTCAACCTCGTGGCAACGTGCGTGGGGCAAAACGCAAAATCGTACGTCAACGAAGGGGACGGGTTTTTAGACCTTGTTTGCGAGTTGCCGACCTCGGCAGGCACAACCCGCGTATATGAAATTTCCTACGCTATGGAACAACCGAGGGCGGATATAGAAAACGGCATGCAAATCGACGTCGTGGGCTTTGGTTGGACGGTGCCTTTGCATAACGTTAGCGTGGTGATGCACTTCCCCGAAAAAGCCACGATAGAGGACGTGATGATTACTCGATACGGCTATTCGTTAGCGACGCAAAACTTTGACGAAAAAACGCTTTCCGCAGACGGAAAGACGTTGACGTTAAAGGCGGCAAGGCTGGACACCTATTACAACTACGACTATGAGGAAAAGGTGGCGGAGGGGATATACGTACGCTTTACTCTCCCCGAGGGCGTGTTGCAAAGCTTTATTTCTACGCAAATCTTCCCCGACGGGGTGTGGCGGATTTTTCTTCTTGGCGGCGTGAGTTTGATACTCGCTTTCCTCATTGGCGTATTCCTGCGTAAAAAGGAAGAAATTATCACGACGGTAAACGTTACCGCGCCTGATAGTATGGACCCGTTGAAGATGGGGAAACTGATTGACGGAAACGTGGACAACGAAGATATTACTTCGATGATTTACTATTTCGCGCATAAGGGGTACTTATCCATTGATTTGAGCGATGAGAAAAACCCGTCCTTTACCAAACTTGTAGAGTGCTTGCCTGAAAGCTGCGCTACGCACGAAAAGACGTTGTTCGATGGATTGTTCAAGCAGGGCGCAACCGTGACGGTGAGCGATTTGAAAGAGCGGTTTTACCAATCGGCGGAGAAAGCGAAAAAGCAGTTGTTGATGCCGAAGATGTACAAAAGGAAATCGGTACTCGCCTTTTTAAGCGGCGGTATCTTGGCGTTTTTGACGGCGCTTGTTATCCCGTTGTGGCTGGGAAGAGCGCGGATTGGCGGTGAATATACGTATATCCTTGGGTTTGCGTTTATTCTTCCTATCGTGCTTATTTGGGGCTGTTTTAGCGTTTATGAAAACAACCGCTATAAATGGAAGAAAGGCAAGAAAATAGGGCTAATGATTGGGGCGATATTGCTCGCGGTGGTTTGCTCGACTATCTTTATATTCGGCTTTGCGTCGCATATTATGACGAGATGGGAAAAACTGTATTTAAGCGGTTTTGTAATGGCGTCAACGTTTATCACGACGGGCGCGCTTGCGAGGACGGAAGAGTACGCTCAATCGCTTGGGCAAATCCTTGGGTTTAAGGATTTTATCGTCGTGACGGAAGAAGAAAAGATAAAGTTTATGTTAGAGGAAAATCCGCAGTTGTATTTCAAGGTGTTGCCGTACGCGCAAGTGCTTGGGGTTACGAACGAGTGGGAAAAGAAGTTCAAGGGCATTTTGATAGAACCGCCTACTTGGTGTAGGGGCGCAAGATTTAGCGTGTTCGATTATTTAATATTAAACGCTTGTATGCGCCAAGCTATGCGCGTTGCAATGATGCGTCCGCAACCCAAAGGCGGCTCGTACGTGGGCAGAAGTGGCGGCGGTGGAAGATTCGGCGGTTTTGGCGGCGGGGGCTTTGGCGGAGGCGGCGGCGGGTGGGGGTAATATAAAAGAAGAAAAAACACCCGACA
>JAZRSE010000019.1:0-1925 GCA_045651305.1 Candidatus Scatosoma sp.
GCGTTATCCCCCGTTCCGTTGCGCGTTATCCCCTCGATATGCGCTATTTTTTCCATAAACAGCTTGGTTAGCGCCAACACTTTTGCGTTGTTATTTTCCATTTCTTCACAAGCGATTTCGTACGCCGCGGCAAGGCCTACGATGCCTGCTACGTTTAACGTACCGCCGCGCAAGCCTCTTTCCTGCTCGCCGCCGCCAATGAGTTTTTCTATCTTCACGCCGTTTTTGATATACAAAACGCCTACCCCTTTCGGCCCGAAGAATTTATGCGCGGAGAAAGAAAGCATATCCGCGTTTAATTTCTTTACGTCGATGCGCTTATACGGCGCGTATTGTACGGCGTCCGTAAAGAAGAGCGCGCCGTGCGCGTGTGCGATTTTTTCCGCCTCTTCTATCGGTTGCAACACCCCCGTTTCGTTGTTCGCCGCCATTAACGCAACGATAGCCGTGTTGTCGTTCACCGCACGTTCGATTTCGCTCGGCTCGACCATACCCCCTGCGTTTACGGGAAGATAACGCACGGTAAAGCCTGCTTTTTCCAAACGCTCGGCACTCGATAAAAGCGCGTGGTGTTCAATCGAAGAGAGGACGACTTCCGTTTTGCCCTCTTTTTTCTTGGCGAGCGCACCGCCGATAAACGCCCAATTATCCGCCTCCGTGCCGCCCGAAGTGAAATACACCTCGTTTTTATTTGCGCCGATGAGCTTTGCCACTATATCGCGCGCGTCGTCCACCGCGCCCATCGCTTTTCTCCCGTAGCCGTGCGGAGAATCGGCGTTGCCAAAACAATCGGTGAGATAGGGCAACATCTTTTCCAGCGCCTTTTTATGTAACGGCGTCGTCGCCGCATTGTCGAAATAAATCCTCTTTTCCATACCTGTATTATACGCCTTTCTTTTTTACTTGTCAATCAAAAGCGGAAAGTTGCCTGCTTTTCCTTTATTTATTTTTTCTGCTCTTGCCAAAACTTTTTTTGGAAAACCCCTTGAATTTTGTTACAATTTATATTATAATGGTAAAAACTTTTCAAAGGAAGGCTTATTTTTCGTTGAAAAGGAACATTTAGACCAATTTTGGGGGGTATTTATTATGAAATTTCAAGGCGAAAACATCCGTAACATTGCCATCGTAGGCCACAGCGGCGAAGGGAAAACCACCCTTTGCGAAGCTATGCTCTTCAACGGCGGCGTGATAGACCGTATGGGTAAAGTGCTTGACGGAACGACCGTTTCCGATTACGACGACTTGGAAAAAGCAAAGAAAATGTCCATCTACACGTCCGCGTCCAACCTCGTTTGGAAGGACGTTAAAGTGAATTTACTCGACTTGCCCGGTTATTACGATTTCGAAGGCGAACGCAGCGAAGGTTTGCGCGCGGCAGGCGGCGCACTTCTTGTAATCGGCGCAAACGGCGTGCTCCCTATCGGCGCGGAAAATATCGTTGATTACTGCTTAAAGCTCGGCAAACCGTTGATTATCTTCATCAACGGTATGGATAAAGAGAACGCCGATTATCTCGGCACGGTAGCGGCTATCCGCGCTAAATACGCAGGTAAAATCGCGCCTATTCAAATTCCTATTATGGAAAACGGCAAGATGCAAGGCTGTATCAACGCTTTGCAAGAACGCGCGTATTTGTTCAAGGAAGGCGGCCCGCAAGAAATTGCTATCCCCGATAATATGAAAGACGCCGTAGAAGAAATGAAACAAAGCCTTATGGAAACGGCGGCTGAAAATGACGAAGCGCTCCTCGATAAATATTTCGAAACGGGCGATTTGAGCAGAGAAGAAACCATCCTCGGTATCCGTCTTGGTATCGCTTCCGTAAATACCATTCCCGTAATGGCAGGTTCGGCACTCACCAACCGCGGCGTTATCAACCTCTTGAATGAAATCGTTACTTATATGCCTCGCGCACGCGAACG
>JAZRSE010000020.1:0-7290 GCA_045651305.1 Candidatus Scatosoma sp.
CCCCGAAGTGGTTATTCTTTCTGGTTTCGATCCCGTTAGACGTGAAATTGCGCGCTTGTCGTTGGAAAAACTTATCAACGACGGACGTATTCACCCTGCAAGAATTGAAGAAACCGTTGAAAAGGTTTCCCGTGAAATGGATCTTCAAATTAAAGAAGCAGGCGAAGCGGCGGTATTTGAAGCAGGTATCTTTGGGTTGCATCCCGAACTTATCAAACTCATTGGTCGCTTGAAGTTTAGAACGAGTTACGGTCAAAACGTGTACAAGCACTCGATTGAAGTGGCAACGCTTGCCGGACAAATGGCGGCAGAACTTGGTTTGGACGTAAACTTTGCAAAGAGAGCAGGTTTGTTGCACGACATCGGTAAGGCGGTAGACCAAGAACAAGAGGGCACGCATATCCAAATCGGTGCAGACCTTGCGAAGAAATATAAGGAAAACGCAAACATCGTCAATGCGATTATGGCGCACCACGGCGACGTAGAACCCAAGACGATTGAGGCTGTGCTTATCCAAGCAGCCGACGCTATTTCCGGCGCTCGTCCCGGTGCAAGAAGAGAAACGGGCACGAACTACGTAAAACGTTTGGAAAGATTGGAGTCGATTGCGTCTAGCTTTAAGGGCGTTGACAAGAGCTATGCTATCCAAGCAGGTAGAGAAGTCCGCGTTATCGTTAAGCCCGACCAGGTTGACGACGCACAAGCGCTCTTCCTTGCGAAAGACATTGCTAAAAAGATTGAAACGGAGCTTGAATATCCCGGTCAAATCAAAGTCAACGTTATCCGCGAATTCCGCGGCGTTGAGTTCGCAAAATAATAAAAAACAAACCCCGAAAACCTTGTGTTTTCGGGGTTTTTACCTATTCGTTCCACCAATTTTTTTCTAATATTTTCTTATCGTCGATTATAGGTTTTTCGCCTTTTTTCGTGCTAATCGTGGGTAAAACAACGCTTTTTCCCACGTTTTCTTTATATTTTGGGATAATGGTGTAGACGTACCTTTCGCCCTCTAACACGCTATCGTCCACGTAGGATAAAATCCGCGCGCCTTGGTATAAAACCACCTCTTTTTTCTCGCTTTTTCGCTTGATTGTATATTCGTAAAAAGGTGGAAATTCCTCGCTAAAAGTTATTATCACCTGTCCGTTACGAAAGGCAATTTCGGGCGTTTTTATCTTTGGAAAAGAGAAATAATCGGCGGTGGTTAGGGGTAAATTATCCTTTTTGAATAGCTCGTTAAAGCGATAATCGGCAGGCGAAATAGGGTCGGCTAACGATAAAGTATGCGTCGCCTCATAAGCAATTTTATCCAGCTGTACGCTTTCAACGCCGTCTGGTTTTACAAACGCCGAGGGGCTTTCGTGCGTGTTTTTCGTGGTCAATTCTTCTTGTATTTGAAGAAGATATTGGGCAGGCAATCCGCCACCCGTGTACTCAACGATTGTATTGTCGGCGTTTCCAAGCCATACGCCAACAACTTCGTTTGGGGTGTAGGCAATCGCATAGGCGTCCGTATTTCCCTTTCCCGTGCCAACCGTGCCCGTTTTTGCGGCAATTTCAAAGGGGAGCGAGCGCAATTTTTTCGCCGTACCCGTCTTTACGGCGGTTTGTAACATATTCGTCGTAAGGTATGCCGTTTCGCTTGAAAATACACGAGTTTTTTCCGTGCTTTTCTTGTAGACGGTCGCTCCGTCTATTTTTATTTCCTTGATGAAACCGCACTCGGTAAATTCTCCTCCGCAAGCAAGGGTGGCGTATCCGCTAACGAGCGAGGATAGGGTGTACCCGTTTTTCATCCCACCCAAAGCAAGCGCTAACGAATAATCGTCCTTGTTTACGGGCAAGCCCATTTTGTTTAGGTAGGAGGCGGCTTTTTCAACGCCAAGGCTATCCAAAACCTTTACGGCAGGTACGTTCAAGCTTTTGGATAAAGCCTCTCTTGCGCTGATATATCCGTGGTATTTCCCGTCGTAGTTTTGAGGGGAATAGCCGCCGTAATCAATCCGCTCGTCCAATAGAGGCGTGGCAGGGGAAAGCAGGTTTTCTTCCACGGCAGGCGCGTACACAAGCAAGGGTTTTAATAGCGAGCCTGGCAACCGTCGAATTTCTCCAACCGAGGAAACGCAGCCCTTAAATCCGTGCGTTTTCGTATCGAGCACGCAAAAATTTTTATCGCTCGAAATATGCGTTTGAGCGATTTTAGAAAGCACGTCTTGGGTGTTTTTGTCCATAAACGTATATATTTCTATTCTTCCGCCCACGGTAAAAGAGTGTTTTGCGGCAAGGGCGGAAAGCTCGTCGAAAACAAGCTGGGCATACCCGTTGTCGCCGTTTGTGCGGTTGGGCGAGATAGGCAACGCCTTTTTCTTTGCGAGGAGATACTCGTTTTCGTCAATACTGCCGTTTTCCTTCATTGCGCTTAAAACGCGCTCTTTTCGTTTTTGGCAGTTTTCAGGATTTTTGAAAGGGGAATAATTGTTGGGGGATTTCACAAGCCCTGCCAAGATAGCCGATTCGGCAATATCCAATTCCTGTGGTGTTTTCCCAAAATAGAAATCGGCGGCAGAGCGAATTCCAAAACAGCTATGCCCAAAATAAATAACGTTCAAATATTTTTCAAGAATTTCTTGCTTGGAATACTTTTTTTCAAGTTGTTTGGTTAATTTCCACTCGGTCAGTTTGCGTTTTAGCGTTTTTTCTTGGCTTAAATGCGTGTTTTTTATTAGTTGTTGCGAAATGGTAGACGCGCCCTGCTTAAAAGAACGGGCGCATAAATTATTGTATGCCGATTTGATAATGCGTTTATAATCAAAGCCGCGGTGGTTAAAAAAGCGTTTATCCTCCGTATCGACGAACGCACGCAACGTGTGATTGGGCAGGGAATCGTAAGGTACGGTTTCCCCAATAACCCCCGTATTGGAGGCGGTTATACGCGCGTTGTCGTTGTCGTAAAGGGTTACGCTGCTTGCCGATAAAGCGAGTTTTTCACTCGATAACCGCGCGTCTTTGGTCACGGCGAAATAATAGCCAAGCCCAACGAGGAAAAGCGCCAAAAAAAGTAGAAATAGCCATTTCAAAATTTTTCCTATAAGTCTCATCGAAAACAGTATTCTCTTTTTTTCGCTTTTTATAGACCTTTTGCGAAGAAATCTATTAGATTTCTTTATAAAACCTTTGAAATACTTGCTAAATGGACAAAAAAAGAGTATAATAAAGAAAATAATTATACTCGGGTATTATAAGCTTATGTCGAAAAACTATCACATCGTCACCTACGGTTGTCAAATGAACTTGCACGAATCGGAAAAAATCGCAGGGATTCTCAAAAAAATCGGCTATGAAAAGGAAACCGCATTGGAAGATGCGGATATCGTCGTATTCAATACCTGTTGTATCCGTGAAAACGCGGAAAACCACGCCTTTGGCAATATCGGCGCATTGAAACAGTTAAAACGACAAAAACCCGAACTGATGATTGTGGTTGGCGGTTGTATGACGCAGGAAAAGGGCAAGACGGAAGTTTTGAAAAAGAAATTTCCCTTTATCGACGTTATGTTCGGCGCGCTCAATATCGAAGAATTGGAAAGCTTGATTTTGCGTAAACACGCGCAAAAGAAAAAGGTGATTTCTATCAAGGAAGAGGCAGGGGAAATCGTTGAAGATATAGAACCTGTCCGTACAAGCTATCCCAACGCTTGGGTGAATATTACGTACGGTTGTAACAACTTTTGCTCCTATTGCATCGTTCCTTACGTTCGTGGTAGAGAGCGTTCGAGAAAGCCCGAAAATATCATAAACGAAGTAAAACAACTTGTAAGCGAGGGGTATAAAGAAATCACGCTTTTAGGGCAAAACGTCAATTCGTACGGCGCGGACGGCTCGACGGGGATGAACTTTGCCCAGCTGTTAGACGCGGTGGCGTCCATTGAGGGGAAGTTTAGGTTGCGCTTTATGACAAGCCACCCCAAGGATTTCAACGAGGACGTCGTTGCGGTGATGGAAAAACATCGTAAAATATGCAGGCTTGTGCATTTGCCCGTGCAATCGGGTTCGAATAGGATTTTGCAAGCGATGAACCGCCGTTATACGAGGGAAAAATACCTTGGCGAGATTGAAATTTTGAAAACTCGTTTGCCCGAGGCGGAGGTAACGACGGACATTATCGTCGGTTTCCCCGGCGAAACGGAAGAAGATTATTTGCAAACGGAAGATTTGGTGAAGAGAGTGGATTACGCGTCGGCGTTTACGTTTGTGTACTCTCCCCGTCAAGGCACGAAAGCGGCGACGATGGAAAACCAAATCGACGAGGCTACGCAAAAGGACCGCATTATGCGCCTTGTAGAACTCGTCAACACGCTCACCCGTCAAAAATCGGAAAAATACGTAGGCAAGCGTATCGAAATTTTGTGCGAGGACTACGACAAGAAAAAGGGTATGTATATGGGCAGGGACGAGTTTGGTCGTATGGGATATTTCCATAGTGAAAACGACTGTATCGGTCAGTTTGTAACGCTCGATATTAAAAAGGCAAACGGCATTTCGCTTTACGGCGAAAGGGTGGAAGGTTAAGAAGGGAAATAAGGCAGGTAAACAGCTATGGCGCTTTCACAAATGATGCAACATTATTTATCAATGAAAGAAAAGTACCCCGATTGCGTACTCTTTTATCGCTTGGGGGATTTTTACGAGATGTTTTTCGACGATGCGAAAAAGGTGTCGAAAATTCTCGATTTAACGCTTACGGGAAAGGACTGCGGATTGGAAGAACGCGCGCCTATGTGCGGTATTCCTTATCACGCGGCGGAAGGGTATATTGCGAAACTTGTTTCCGTGGGTGAAAAAGTTGCGGTGTGCGAACAACTTTCCGACCCTAAACAAGCAGGCAGAGGCTTGGTAGAGCGCGGCGTCGTTCGTATTGTTTCCGCAGGCACGGTGATTGAAGAAGAATACCTTGACGAAAAGAAGAATAACTATATCGTTTGCGCCGTAAAAGGCGAGGGCGTTTCCTTGGCTTGGGCGGACATTACGACGGGCGAGTTCTTGGCGGAAGAATTCACGGGCGAGCTTGCGATAGAAGACGCTATTAGCGAGATGATGAAACTCTCCGTAGCGGAAATCATTTGCAACGAAGAAATGCTTGCGGCGTGCAAGGATATTAAGGAATTGAAACATAACCAGTTGCCGCCTTTTTCTTGCTACGTGCCTTGGGCGTTTAACGTTAAGCGCGCGGAAAAGAACTTGTTAGACCAATTCAAAGTACAATCGCTTTCTCCCTACGGTCTTTCGGCGAAAGAGGGTATGATTGCCGCGGCAGGCGCTTTGGTCGAATACTTGCGTGATACGCAAAAACACGCACTTGCCAATATCAACTCTATTAAAGCGGTAAACCGTGGGAAATATATGGAGCTTGACACGATTGCCGTGCGTAATTTGGAGTTGACGCATAACAACGCGGATAATAAAAAATACGGTTCGCTTTTATGGGTGCTCGATAAAACGAGAACGGGCATGGGCGCAAGATTGTTGAATAGAATGGTGCTTTCCCCCTTAAAAGATAAAGCGGAAATAGAGCGTCGCCAAGCAGGCGTGGAAGAACTTTATAACGCCGCCGTCGTAAGGGTAGCCTTGGCGGAAATTTTGTACGAGATTGGCGATACCGAACGTTTGGCAGGGAAAATTTCCAACGGCAATTTCAATCCCAAAAACTGTTTGGCTTTGGCAAGTGCGCTTGGCGCGTTGCCTACCATTAAATTCCAGCTTTCGGGGTTCACTTCGTCGATTTTGCAAGAAATCAATAACGACGTCGTAGATATGCAATCGCTTGCGGAACTTCTTTCCTCCGCCATTTCGCCCGATGCGAGCGCGGTTATGAAAGAGGGCGGATATATCCGCGACGGGTTTAGCGCGGAGCTTGACGAGCTGCGCCGTTATAATAAGGGCGCGGTGGAGCTTATCCGCGATATAGAGGTGCGTGAAAGAGAGCGCACGGGCATTAAGACGTTGAAAACGGGTTATAACCGAGTGTTTGGGTATTATATCGAAATTACCAATTCGTTTAAGGACCAAGCGCCTGCCGATTATATCCGTAAGCAAACGTTGACGACGGGCGAAAGATATATCACGGAAGAATTGAAACAAATCGAAGAAAAGGTGCTTTCCAGCGGCGAAAAAGCGATGCAGCTTGAAAGCCAAATCTATCAAAGATTGATGCAAATTCTTTTGGAAAACTTGCAAGACTTGCAAAAGATTTCCTCGGCGCTTTCCTTGCTCGATTGCTTGGTTTCCTTTGCAACGGTAGCCAAAGAACGCCGTTACGTCCGTCCTACGATGAAAGATAGTGGCGCGCCTTTGACGATTGCGGAGGGCAGACACCCCGTCGTAGAGGCGATTGCAAAAGATAGGTTTGTGCCTAACGATACTTTGCTTGATAACGAGGATAACCGTTGCGTGGTTATTACAGGCCCAAATATGGCAGGTAAAAGTACGTATATGCGGCAGGTTGCCTTGATAACGCTAATGGCGCATATCGGCTCGTTCGTGCCTGCAAAGTCGGCGGAAATTCCCATCACGGATAGAATTTTCACGCGCGTGGGCGCAAGCGATAACTTGATATTCGACCAAAGTACGTTTATGGTGGAAATGATGGAGGTTGCAACCATATTGCAACGCTCTACGAAAGATAGCCTTTTGGTTTTAGACGAGGTGGGCAGAGGCACGAGTACGTACGACGGGCTTTCTATCGCTTGGGCGGTTGTCGAGTTTTTGGCAAGCCAAGTCCGTGCAAAGACGTTGTTCTCCACACATTATCACGAGTTGACGGAACTTGAAGACACGCTCGACGGGGTAAAGAACTATAAAGTAACGGTAAAGGAATTGAACGGCGTTATCGTGTTCTTGCGTAAAATCGTCCGTGGCGGCGCGCATAGAAGTTTTGGTATCGAAGTAGCCTCGCTTGCAGGCGTGCCCAAAGAAGTCACCTCTCGCGCAAAGCTTATCTTAAAAGCGCTTGAAAAGAACGATTTGATGAGTGGTAAAAAGAAAATCGTCGTAGAGGAAGAGGAAAAGCAAGAAAAGACGTTTACGGAAGTGGAAAGAATTTTAATGCAAACGGACGTGAACACCCTTTCTCCTATGCAGGCGTTGCTGCTTATCAGCGATTTGAAAGAAAAAATAACCGAGGAAAATTGATATGGCAAAAATTAACATATTGCCCTCAAAAGTATATAATCGTATTGCCGCAGGCGAGGTGGTAGACCGTCCCTATTCGGTGGTAAAAGAACTTGTTGAAAA
>JAZRSE010000021.1:0-2321 GCA_045651305.1 Candidatus Scatosoma sp.
CGCTAACAATTTCTTTCACGAACGAGTGCACGTGTCCAAGCGTTTCGCCGTACGGCGTACCGCATATGTCGCAAATCGCCTTTTCCGTTTCCGTTGCGTTGCCGCCCGTATGTTTACCGGAAGGCTCGCCAAACTCGAAATAGGAGGTTGCGCTTGCAAGACCGCACCACTTACAGGAAAGGAAATAGCAAGCAGGTTTTTCGCACGTTGCCACGCTCTTCAAATAGATAACCGTCGCCTCTTGCTTTTCGTAAACGTGGTCTTCCACGTTGCCGTATTCATAAGTAGAGCCGTCCGTTTCGTCACAGTATTGACAGCAATAGAAATACGTCTTTGCCTTTTCACAGGTAGCGTTTTCCGCCAAGTATGCGGACGTTCTTCTCTTTCTCGTAAAGAGGTGGTCGCCCACTTGCGTACCATCAAACGTTTCCGTGCCTTCCGCACCGCACGCGCAAGAATAGTAATACGTCGTCGTTTCTTGACAAGTCGTTGCGGTATGCGCTACGTAGTCTTCCGTTTCCTTTCTTTGGTCGAATACGTGCGTATGCTCGGGCTCGTCGGGCTCGTCAGGCTCATCGGGGGGAGTAGGATTTTCAGGGATATAGAAATCGCCGTACGCCTCGCCGCAAACCTCGCAAATTGCCTTTTCCGTTTCCGTTGCGTTGCCGCCCTCGTGCCCTTCTTTCGTGTCCGCTTGCCCACAACCGTTGTTTTGACAAACGTGCCAATGCGCGTCTTCGTCCGTCACCCACTCGCCCGTGAAATCGTGCAATTCCGTTGCGCCGTAAGGGAACGTTCTCGTTTCGTCCTTTTCACCGCACACGCAAGAATAATAATAGGTGGCTTGCGCGTAACAGGTGGCAGGCGTCGCTTGATAAGCAATCGTCACCACTTGTTCGTTGTAAGCGTGTTCGCCGCAGGTAGGCCCTTCGGGTTCGGGCGTTTCGGGAACGGTGTTATCGTATTCCTCGCCGCAGTCCTCGCAAACGCCTGCGCCCACCGTCGGGTGTCCTTTCGCATCCCCAACCACGAAGAAATCTTTGCTCATTTCTCCGCACGTACAGGAATAGTAATAGGACGCCTGCGTAGAACAGGTGGGGTTTTTTCTTAAAAATTCCGCATTTACAACCTTACGCGTATACGAACAGGTATGCGCGGTGGTAGACGGTAAATCCAAAGCGTTACCGTCACCAATGCCTTTGTTACATCCCGCAAGCACCGTCAGCGCCATCAACGCCGCCGTTGCGTTTGCCCATAATTTTCTCATTGTTTGTTTTCTCCACGACGTTTTATCGCCAAACATACACCTGCAATTACAAGAATCGCCATTACGCCATACGTACTTGCCGAGCCTTTACAACCGCTTTCCGCGTGGTCTTGCTTTTCATAAATACCGCTTAAATCAACTTCGTTATTCGGCGTGTTGTCGTCCGCGTCGCCCGTGCCCTCTTGCGAAGGAGTATAGGTTACCGCCGTCGACCAAGCGCTATCTTTCTTTGTCACGCCGTCGCCCTTTGCTTTTACGACAATCGTTTGGCCTGCCGCCAAAGCAACCGACGTTGCCGTGGTTTCTTGTTCCGCACCGCCGTCAATCGTATAGACGTATCCGTTTGCGCCGTTCACTTCCGTCCAGCTTGCCACGTTGCCGTTAAGCGTTACTTCGGGCTTTTCAAGCACGGGCAAACGATAGGTTACCGCTTGTGACCAAGCGCTGTCAAGCGAAGTTTCGTTGTCCCCCTTTGCCTTTACGTAAATCGTTTGATTGTCTTGAAGGACTACGTACGCCTCGGTTGCGATTTGTTCCGCGCCCGTTGCGCCGATTTTATATACGTACCCGCTTACCAAGTTCGATTTCGTCCATGTAGCAACGTTGCCGCTTAAAGTTACCACGGGCGTTGCAAGCTTGGGCGCTTGATACGTTTGCGCGATTACCCAATCGCTATCCAAATTCGTTTCGCCGTTGCCTCTTGCTTTTACGTACACCGTTTGGTTGTGTACGAGCGTTACCGAGCCGTTCTTGTTTGCCGTATGTTCTTGACCGTTGATACCGATTTTGTACACACAACCGCTTGCGTTGCTATCCGCCGTCCAAGTAACGACGTTGCCGTTCAACGCCACCGTGGGAGAGGCGAGCTTGGGCGCTTTGTACGATTGAGAAACCGTCCAATCGCTATCCAAACAATTTACGTTATCGCCCTTTGCTTTTACGTAAACCACTTGGTTATGTTTCAATTCTACCGAGCGAGCGCCTATCGTTTGCTCTTCGCCCGTTACGCCAATTTTATATACGTATCCGCTTGCGCCTACAATCTCCGTCCAGC
>JAZRSE010000022.1:0-1750 GCA_045651305.1 Candidatus Scatosoma sp.
TCCCCGTCCTCCCGTTATGTGTGCAGGTTGTCCGCATAGAGGGGTTTTCTACGTGCTTAATAAACTTGGGCTTACGGTAAACGGCGACATCGGTTGTTACACGCTTGGCGCGGTTGCACCCTTGTCGGCGCTCCATACCTGTATTTGTATGGGCGCGTCGGTGGGTACGGCGCACGGCTTTAAGAAGGCGACGGACGGCAAGAGCAAGAACGTTGCCGTTATCGGCGATTCCACCTTCTTACATAGCGGCGTAACGGGGCTTATCAACGCCGTATATAACCAAAGCGGCGTAACGCTTATGATACTTGATAACTCGACGACGGGTATGACGGGTCACCAACAACACCCTGCGACGGGTAAGACCTTGAAAGGCGAGCCTGCGCCCGTAGTGCTTTTGGACGAACTTGTAAAAGCGTGCGGCGTTAAGGATTTGCAAATTGTAGACGCGTACGACGTGGTAGCCGTAGAAAAAGCGGTGAAAGCGGCGACGGCAAGCGATGAGGTGAGCGTAATTATCGCGCAAAAGCCTTGTGCGTTGCTTGATAAAAAATCGAAGAAACCCACCGTTTGCGTGCACGATTGCAAGAAGTGCGGAAAGTGTATGAAACTCGGTTGCCCTGCAATTAGCAAGGGTGAAGACGGCAGTATCGTTATCGACAAGGCGCAATGCGTGGGCTGTGAAGTTTGCGTGCAAGTTTGCCCGTTTAAGTGCATTGAAAAGGAGGGCGTGTAAGATGATGAATATTCTCATTTCCGGCGTAGGCGGACAAGGCACGATACTCGCAAGCCGCGTGCTTGGTAAATACGCTTTGCTTTGCGGTATGGATTGTAAAATTAGCGAAATTCACGGTATGAGCCAACGTGGCGGCAGCGTTACCACGCACCTTCGTATGGGCGAGAAAATCTATTCCCCCGTCGTTTGGGAGGGTAGCGCGGATATGATTATCGCTTTTGAGAGCTTGGAGGCGGCGAGGGTAAAACATTACTTGAAAGAGGGCGGCATTTTGCTCGTCAACGAAGAGAAAATTTTGCCTATGCCCTGTATCACGGGCGCGGCGGTATACCCTGCGGACGTGAAGGAAAAATTGATGCAAGAAAAGGGCGCAAAATTCGTAAACGCCAAGGAAATTGCCAAAGAGGCAGGCAGCGAAAAGGCGACGAATATCGTTATGCTTGGCGGTATTTGCAAGCTCTACGGTTTTGATAAAGAGGTTATGGAAGAGGCGGTTGCCGCTTGCGTGCCTGAAAAATTCAAAGAATTGAACCTTACGGCGTTCCGTATGGGTTATGAAAAAGTGTGAGAGATTTTATAGACAAGAAGGATAAAAAAATGCAGTACTTCCAAAAAGAAATAGAAACGATGAGCAAGGAAGAGAAAAAAGCCTTGCAATCGAAGAGGCTTGTAGAAATCGTTAAATACGCGTATGAAAATCAAGCGCCGTACCGTGCGAAAATGGACGCGATGGGCGTAAAACCGGAAGATATTAAATCTATCGACGATATTTATAAGTTGCCCTTTACCGTAAAACAGGATTTGCGTGACGCGTATCCGTTCGGTATGATGGCGCGCCCTAAAAAGGACTTGGTACGCTTGCACGCAAGCAGCGCAACGACGGGGAAACTCACCGTTGCAGGCTATACGCAAGGGGATATCGACGTTTGGGCAGAGTGCGCGGCTCGTTCGCTTGTAATGGCAGGTGCGGACGAGGAGAGCGTCGTACACGTTTCATACGGCTACGGCTTGTTCACG
>JAZRSE010000023.1:0-3646 GCA_045651305.1 Candidatus Scatosoma sp.
CCTCTTACAAAGACATTTGATAGATTCACCTCCTTGGCTCACAGAACGACATGGCTACGATCCGACTTAATCGGAGGGTTGTAACCCGTCCCTGCCGTCCGTAAAAAAGAGGATAACGTCCGCCGTTTCGATGGCTACGTCCGCTTGTTTTGCGATTTCTCGCCACATAATATCTTCCGATTTAAGTTCCAAGCCGCCCGTATCTACCATCGTGAAATGCTTATCACGCCAAACCGCGTCCGTGTACAATCTATCACGCGTAACGCCCGGTCTGTCTTCCGTAATGGAAATTTTTCTACCCGCTACTTTATTAAAAAACGTACTTTTACCTACGTTTGGTCTGCCGACCAATGCTATTAAAGGGTTTGCCATACTATCCCTCCTTTTATCCTATCTCTTATTTTTCCGTCGCCAAAATTTCTATCAATCCGTTGCCGTCGTTTTTCCTATTCACACGAATATTTGCGTGGCGAATTTCCTTTTTCAATCCGTTTAACGTCATACCGCAAAGGAATACGTCCTCAAATTCCTTCATCGTATTCCCTGCGAGGATTACCTCGTCGAAATCGCCCTTTTCTTCATAGTACGCCTTCAACGCCTTTACGATGTCCTGCCCCGTGAGCAAGCCCGTACAGGTAACCGTTTCCCCAAAGAATTCGTTTTTAACGGGCAACAACTCCGCTTGCAAGCCCTCGATTTCCTCGTTGCATTTTTCCACCAACTTTTCAAGCGTTTTTCCTGCGCTTACACCGCATACAATCAGGCTCTTTTTGCCCCTTTTTAAACGTTTCTTTTTCCATACGGACAATGCGTTTTCCGCCTCTTCCAAAAACTTGCTCGTCATACCGATTCCGTTTTCGATTTGTTCGAAATCCCCGTAAAAGGACGTGGGTTTCATTTCCCTTTCCGCTTTTACGAAATACTCGTCGGCGGGGAGCAGGAAGTTCACGCCAAACTCGGCGTTGATTTCGTCTATCAAATCGAGCATTTTCTCGCTATACTCTTTATCCACGTCGGGGATTTCCGTCAAGTTCTCGCGGTACTTGGTAAGCCCCGTCGGTACGCAAGCCAAATCGCGAACGTGCGGATAATAAGCGAAGAGTTCTTTTGCCGTACGGCGCAATTCCTCTCCGTCGTTTTCGTTCGGCACGATAACCGCTTGGCAATGCACGCTAACGCCGCCTTTTACAAGCGTGTCTATTTGAGAAAGAATCTTTCCTGCAAAACGGTTGCGAAGAAGTTTCACACGAAGTTCGGGGTTGGTCGTATGTACCGAAACGTACATAGGCGAAAGCTTTAAGCGCACGATACGGTCTAATTCCTCGTTCGAAACGTTCGTAAGCGTAACGAAATTTCCACACTCGAAACTCATTGCGTAGTCGTCGTCTTTTACGTATAAGCTATCGCGCATACCTTTGGGCATTTGGTCCACAAAGCAAAACACGCAACGGTTGTGGCAGGTGCGGATTTTTTGGCTCTTTTCAAATTCCAAGCCCAAATCCTCTCCCTCCGCTTTCTCCACCGCAATTTGCGTTTCTTCGCCCGTGCGGCAATCTTTTACCGTCACGGTGAAACTTTCCTTCTCTACGTAGTAAAGGTAATCGAGTTCGTCTATGCAAGCAATACCGTCAAACGCCGATATGATATCACCCACCTCAAAACCGAGATTGGCGGCAAGGCTTTTCTTTTTCACTTTGATAATTTTCAGCATACATAGTTATTATACCACTTCTTTCCACGATTTGTAAAGAATTTTAAGGGGATATTCTTAAAAAGAATATTTACCCTCTTTTTTCAACTTATCTTGACAAAAATCGACAAATGTGATACTATTATCGTTAAGGAGATTAAAAAATGTTAGAGCCTATCTTTTCGCCCCTCGATTATTATTTGCAAACGGGCGCGCCCAACCATAAAACGAATACGGACACGTATTGGGATTTATTAACGAAAACTGCAAACGTGAACCACGAGGAAAACGCCCTCACTTCGGCGGAATACCGCGACGCCAAACAACAAACCAAAGACCTCGAAAAACAAATTCGAAAACGGAAGAGTTTGCGTGCTTGGTGTATCGTCGGCGCAATCCTTATTTGGCTTTTTTGCCCCTTGACTTTCACCTTTTCCCTCCCGTTATACAAAAAAGTGATTATTGCCTCCGCCTTGTTTTTAGGTGGCTTGGCGTGGATTATTATCCTTTGTAAAAGGATAAACAAACGGTTGAGAGAACTGCGAGAACAACTTGCCAACAAGGAAATTACCAAGGAAAATTTATTGCAAACCGCCTATCAACAGGTTGCGCCGCTCAATGCGTTATTCACCGAATTCGACGCGCAACGATTGGTTAGCAAAACCTTCCCCCACGTCGTTTTCGACACGTATTTCACGAAAGAACGCCTTGAACAAATGCAAGCGTTTGGCTTTCACGAAACGAGCGATACAGACGAAACGGTAACGGACACTATTTCAGGCTCTTTCTACGGGTATCCGTTTTTATACAAACGGGAGTTATCCTACTACCTCGGCACGAAAACGTACAACGGCAGCTTAATCATACGTTGGACGACGACGAAACGGGACGCGCGCGGAGTGATGAAAACGGTAGAACACACGCAAACGCTGCGTGCAAGCGTGCAAAAGCCCTATCCTTATTTTAGCACGGAAACGCTGCTTTATTACGCGCACGAAGAGGCGCCCAACCTGCATTTCTCTCGCATACATACCAACGTGGATAATAAGAGCGAGGAACAGGTGGAAAGACAAATCCGTGTAGGCACGAGAAAATTGGAAAAGCTTGCCGCCAAATCGGCAAAGAACGACGGGAATTTCACCATCGTTGGCAATACGGAATTCGAGGTGTTGTTCAACGCGGTAAACCGTGACGACGAAATTGCTTTCCGTTATTTATTTACCCCTATGGCGCAAGAAAATATGGTGAAGTTGATGCGTTCAAACGAGGGATACGGCGACGATTTCGATTTTATCAAGGACGGTAAAATCAACGTAATCCGCAGTATGCACGCGCAATACTCTCCCCTCTATCTTCCTGCCTCCACCTACAAATCGTACGACGCCGCTTTGGTGGAAAAAACGTTCAAGAAAATCAATTACGAGTTTTTCAAATCCCTCTTCTTTGATTTTGCGCCGTTGATGCTTATCCCTGCTTATCAACAACCGTTGGCGCATAGTGAAAATATCGTTAGCGGCGACCTTACCCCCCTCACTTTCGAGGCGATTGCCGCACGACTGCCCCACTATACCGCCCCCAACGACGCCGCGGTGAACGTTATTTACAAGACGAAGTTGGCGGAAAAAACGGGCAATGCGTACACCGTCTACGTTTATGCCGATTCGTTTAAAGCGCAAAAGCGTATTGATTACGTAAGCAAGCACGGCGACGACGGCAACGTGCACAACGTACCCGTCGAGTGGGTGGAATATATCCCTACCAAAAAAACGAGCTTAATAAAGATAGTGCCCGAAGAGGATTTAACCTCTATCCCCCAACACGCGATTCGTTATCAAGGGTTTATCGCTTTCCCCGTATAAGAACAATGCAAAAAAACCGCTGCCGCATCAAACCGAAGCGGCGGGTTTTCGTTATATCAAAATGGCTGGTAAAACGCTTGGCGGTACTTGGTATTTA
>JAZRSE010000024.1:0-2287 GCA_045651305.1 Candidatus Scatosoma sp.
GCCTCCGACTTCTTTCTCCACGATTTGTCCGCAGTACATCACCGCCACTTCGTCCGCCGTTTCGTTCACCACCCCCAAATCGTGCGTGATAAAGAGAATCGCCGCGCCGCTTTCCTTTTGCAAATCTTTCATAAGCTTTAATATTTGCGCCTGTATCGTCACGTCGAGCGCGGTTGTCGGCTCGTCCGCAATCAATAGTTTCGGTCTGCAAGCAAGCGCCATCGCTATCATCACCCTTTGCCGCATACCGCCCGATAATTGGTGGGCGTAGCTTTTCATCACCCTTTGCGGATTGGGTATCCGCACGGAAGAAAGCATCTTTTCCGCCTCTATCTTCGCCTGTTTTTTCGACATTTTTCTATGCACCCTAAACGGCTCCGTAAGCTGCCTTTTCACGCTCAATACGGGGTTAAGCGCCGTCATCGGCTCTTGAAAGATAACGGAAATTTTGTTGCCGCGTATGCCGTACATCTTCTCCTTGGGAAGTTGCGCCAAATCCACCTCTTCCCCCTCTTCCGCCATAAATAGAATTTTTCCCTCGGCAATATACCCGTTTTCGTCTATCAGCCGTAATATGCTCATAGCGGTTACGCTCTTCCCCGAGCCGCTTTCTCCCACAAGCGCCAGCGTTTTTCCTTTCTCCAAACGCAAACTTACCCCTTGCGCACCCTCTATTTCCCCTTTACGCGTGCGAAAACGCACGCGCAAGTCCTCGATTTTCAATAAAGACATACTCCCTCCGTTTCCCTTTCAACGCATACCTGCCGTCATCTTTCGCCCTTGGGGTCCAGTGCGTCGCGCAACGCGTCGCCCACCACGTTGATACAAATAACGGCAATGGATAAAAACAACGCAGGAAATAGCCATTGCCACCAATAATTTTGTATCACGATACTGTTATTGCTCCCGTTGAGCATATTCCCCCAAGTGGGTTGCGGCTGTTGCACCCCAAACCCTAAATAGGAAAGGGAGGATTCCGTCAAAAGACAACCTGCAAAATCGAGCGTCATACTCACAAAAATCACCGATACGATATTGGGCAAGACGTGACGAAAGGCAATTCTTCTTTCCTTTACCCCAATAGCGCGCGCCGCCGTAACGAATTCCTTTTCCCTTTCGGCAAGCACTTGCCCTCGCACCATACGCGCAAGCCCCGTCCAAGACAACGCGCCTAAAATGAGCATAATGATAAAAATACGCATCCTCTCCGACACGTTATAATACTTGATAATTTGCGAAAGGAGCATCGCAAAAGGCAAAAAGGGTATGGAAGAGAAAATTTCGGTTACACGCATCAATATCACGTCTAACGCTCCGCCAAAATACCCCGAAAGACAACCCACCGTCACGCCGATAAGCGTAGAAATTATCACGGCAACCGCCCCCACCGTCAACGTCATCTTGCCCCCGTGCACGATACGAGTGAACACGTCCCGTCCCCTGCCGTCCGTGCCCATAATATATCCGCGTAGCCCCACGCTTTTTACTATCTTTCCCTCGCCGTCTATCAAATAACTTTGCAACGCGCCGGCAAAGACCTTTTCCACTTTCTCCCCCGATACGTTGCATTGTTTATAGGCGTTATGCCCCCAACCGTACGCGTTTTTCTCGTTGGTCACCCCTACAAAGTGCCGAGAACCGCCTGTAAGGGAAAGGAAATATTCTCCTTGCTTTAACCTTGGCAAATCCTCTTCCCCGTTTTCAAATACTCCCGAAACGAGCAACTCTCCCCCCTCTAAAAGGATAGCCAAACACTTATTCGTCGTCGCTATTTCCACCGCTCGCTTGTCCAAAAGATATTCCGCAAGGTTATCCCCCCTGCCGATTTTACTGCTAACGAACGCCGTAAAAACCACCTTGTTCCCCGTCGACACTCGCCCGTCTTTCAATAACGCTACCGCCGTGGAATTGGTAAAGGCAATCTTCTTCACCCCCGTAAGCGCCGCCACCTCTTGCAAGTTGGACGTTGCGTTCAAGTTCCCCCAAAGATACACCCTGCCGTCCTTCATCACAAGCGCGGAGGATTGGTATCCGCAACAAAGCTGTTCCACCTCCCTTTCGTCCACGCCTGCCTGTAAAAACGAGGGCATCGTCAATGCGTTCAACGTGGGCGTATAGCCGTACTGTCCGCAACTACTATCCCCCCAACCGACTATCTCCCCGCCTTTCGTCAAAGCGAGGATATGGTCTTTCCCTGCGGCAACGAACGCCGCGCCTTGTTCTTTGACGGAGCTTGGCACTTCGTCGTAGCGAATTTTGAGTAGTTTATCCTTTACACTCCCCCAAA
>JAZRSE010000025.1:0-4514 GCA_045651305.1 Candidatus Scatosoma sp.
AATTGTCTTCCTAAGACCGCTTGGCCTCCGACTTCGCTACGGCGGATAACAACGTGAAATTCGTTTCCGATTTCGAAAGCGCGTACTATATCCGTCTTTCGGTGGAAGATAAAGCAGGCGTGCTTGCAAAGGTTACGGGTATCTTCGGTAAATGCGGCATTTCCATTGTACAAATTACCCAAAAGAATCCCGATGCTACGGATGGGGATAGAGTACCTTTGGTTGTTATCACGCACAAGACGAGAGAAAACGCGGCGAAGAACGCGGCGTCGAAAATCAATGCGTCCGGTATCGGTACGGTTGAGGCGGTTATTCGCGTAGAAGAATAAAAGAAGAAAATAATTTATCGTGGAAGAGAGGCGTTTGCGCCTTTCTTTCCGTTTTACAAAGGCGTTATAGTTAACGGTTTGAGGGTTTATAGTTTATGTTGACGAAAGAAAAATACGGACAATACGTTGCGATATTAAAAGAAGAATTGGTGCCTGCAATGGGCTGTACCGAGCCTATTTCCATTGCCTATGCGGCGGCAAAAGCACGCGCTACGCTTGGCGAAACGCCGATAAACGGTAGGTTGGAAGTAAGCGGAAATATCGTAAAAAACGCAAAGAGCGTCGTTGTGCCGCATACGGGCGGTATGCGAGGGATAAAGTCTGCGTTTGCGGCAGGTCTTGCCGTGGGCGACGCGGAGGCTCGCTTGGAAGTTTTGTCCAACGTTACGGAGGAAGATAAGGCGAAAATTGCGATAGTGCGCGATGAATTCCCTTTGGAAATCGTAACCCCCGAAGAGGCGCGTATTTTCGATATCGGCGTAACGCTTTGCTCGGCAAATCATACCGTTTACGTGCGTATTGCGGATACGCATACCAACGTCGTTTGCGTTAAAAAAGACGACGAAATCGTGTTTGAAAAAGAGCTTGCCAACGAGGGCAAAAAGACGGATAGAACCGTTTTAAATGTGGAGGATATCGTTGCTTTTGCAAACGAGGTTAACGTCGAAGACGTTAAAGAAACGCTCGAACGTCAAATTCAATACAATATGGCAATCGCGGAAGAGGGCTTGAAAAACGACTACGGCGCCAATATCGGCAAGGTGTTGTTGCGCGCTTATCAACCGGATATTAAAATTACGGCAAAGGCTTATGCGGCGGCAGGCAGCGACGCCCGTATGAACGGTTGCGAATTGCCCGTTATCATCAATTCGGGCAGCGGAAATCAAGGCATTACGGCGTCCGTTCCCGTTGTCGTGTATGCAAAGGGCTTACATATGTCCAAGGAAAAACTCTATCGTGCGCTTTGCGTTTCTAACCTTATCACGATACACTTAAAATCGGGGATAGGCACGTTGTCCGCGTATTGCGGCGTAGTGTCGGCAGGCGCAGGTGCGGCGTGCGGCGTGGCGTACTTGCTTGGCGGTGGAAAGAACGAGATAGAGCATACGCTTGTCAATGCGTTGGCGATAGACTCGGGTATTATTTGCGACGGTGCGAAAGCGAGTTGCGCGGCGAAGATTGCCACGGCGGTAGAAAGCGGTCTTTTGGGCTTGAATATGCACTATAACGGTAGCGAATTTTATGCAGGCGACGGCATTGTAAAATCGGGCGTAGAAAAGACGATTAAAAGCGTTTCCAGATTGGCGCATAAAGGTATGCGTGAAACGGATAAAGAGATTATCCGTATTATGTTGGAAGTGGAATAAAGGACGATATAAAAAACGAAAGGGCGGTTTTGACGAAAACCGTCCTTTTTTCTTTGAAAAATTGGCTTGAAAAGTGTAAATTTTATTTATAAATAATGAAATACCCCCTGTCAAACACTTGCAATTTTTAAGAGAGTTGTGCTACAATAGTTGTAATCAATTTTTTTGATTGAAATACTAATTCAATTCGATTTTTTTGTTTAAGGAGAAAGTAAAAAATGGAAAGAGTGTATAATTTTTCGGCAGGCCCTTCGATGTTACCCGTTTCCGTGCTTGAAAAGGCGGCTGCGGAAATGTTGAACTATCAAGGCAGCGGTATGTCCGTTATGGAAATGAGCCATCGTACTCCCGTATATGAAAAAATTATCGGTGAGGCGGAGGTTCTTCTTCGTAAGGTTATGGAAATTCCCGATAACTATAAAGTGTTGTTCTTGCAAGGCGGTGCGTCCACGCAATTTGCGGCTGTACCTTTGAACTTCCTTGCAAAGAGCGGTAAAGCGGATTATATCCTTTCCGGACAATTCTCTTCCAAGGCATATAAAGAGGCGCAAAAATACGGCGACGTAGTGGCAGCGGCATCGAGCAAAGACGCAAACTTCACGTTCGTACCCAAGACGGATAAATCTTCCTTCCGTCCCGACGCGGATTACGTACATATTTGCTCTAACAACACCATTTACGGTACGAAGTTCCCGTATATTCCCGACACGGGCGATATTCCTTTGATTGCGGATATGTCTTCTTGCATTTTGAGCGAACCGTTCGACGTTTCCAAATTCGGCGTTATCTATGCGGGTGCACAAAAGAATATGTCTGCGGCGGGCTTGACGATCGTTATCGTGCGTGAAGATTTGCTTGGCAACGCAAAAGAACAAACGCCTTCGATGCTCGATTATAAATTGATGGCGGATAACGATTCCATGTACAACACGCCTCCTTGCTGGTGTATCTATATCGCAAAGCTTGTCTACGAGTGGATTTTAGAGCTTGGCGGCTTGGAAAAGATGAAAGAAATGAACGTTGCAAAGGCAAACCTTTTGTACGATTATCTCGATTCGCAAGACTATTATATCGCACCCGTTGAAAAGGAAAGCCGTTCGATGATGAACGTAACGTTCGTAACGGGCGATGCGGATTTGGATAAGAAGTTTGCAAGCGAGGCGGCGAAAAACGGTCTTGTAAACTTGAAAGGTCACCGCTCGGTTGGCGGTATGCGTGCCTCCATTTACAACGCAATGCCCAAAGAAGGCGTAGAAAAGCTTGTGGAATTTATGAAAGAATTCGCAAAGAACAATCCTAAAAAATAAAAAATTGAAAGAATATGAGAAGGTAAACGAATATGCTGAAAGTCAAGTTAATGAATAAAATTGCAAAGGTTGGTACGGACGTTCTTTCTTCGACGAAATACGAAGTGAGCGATAAGGTAGAAAACGAAGACGCTATAATGGTGCGTTCGGCAGCGTTACACGATATGGAATTCTCGCCCAATTTGCGAGCGATTGCACGTTGCGGCGCAGGCGTAAATAATATTCCCGTAGAAAAATGCACGAAGGAGGGCGTTGTCGTATTCAATACCCCCGGCGCTAACGCCAACGCGGTAAAAGAACTTGCGATTGCCGCTTTGATTTTGGCGTCCCGTGATATTGTCGGCGGTATCAAATGGACGGAAACGCTCGCAGGGCAAACGGGCGTTGCAAAGCTCGTCGAGGCAGGCAAAGGCGCGTTCGTTGGTCACGAACTTGCAGGCAAAACGCTTGGCGTCGTTGGCTTGGGCGCAATCGGCGGTATGGTTGCAAACGCGGCGATTTCTTTGGGTATGAACGTTCTTGGTTACGACCCGTATATTACGGCGAAAGCGGCTTGGAGTCTTGCTCCTTCCGTTCGTCAAGCGGCGGACTATGCGGAAATCTTCAAAAGCTGTGATTATATTTCCTTGCACGTACCTGCAACGCCGCAAACGAAGAATATGATTTGCGAAAAGTCGATTGCAACGATGAAAGAGGGCGTACGCATTATCAACCTTGCGCGTGCCGACCTCGTTAATGCGGAAGACGTAAAGAAAGCGATTGCGGAGAAGAAGATTGCTCGCTACGTAACCGACTTCCCTACGGAAGAAACGGTTGGCGTAGACGGTATCGTTGCAATTCCTCACCTTGGCGCGTCTACTGTGGAATCGGAAGACCATTGTGCGGTTATGGCGGCGCAGGAGCTTGACGAATTCTTGTACTGCGGTAATATTCGCAACAGCGTAAACTTCCCGACGGTAAGCGTGGCGCACTCGTTGCAACCTCGCGTATGTATTATGCACGAGAATATCCCCAATATCCTTACGCAAGTAACGGCGGCTTTCTCGGTAGAGGGGATTAACATTGAAAGTATGGCAAGCGGCTCCAAGGGCGACGTTGCTTATACGATTGTCGAAACGAATTTGGTTGCAAGCGAAGACGCTCTTGCAAAAATCGGCGCCGTTGAAGGCGTATTCGGCGTAAGAGAATACATATTCTAATCGTTACTTAAAGGAGAAAAAAATGATTACGGTAAAACCTTTTGCGGCGCTCCGTCCTCAAAAAGAATACGCGAAGGAATGCGCTGCGCTCCCTTACGACGTAATGTCAAGCGATGAGGCGAGGGTGGAGGTGCAAGGAAAACCTTATTCCTTCTTGCATATTGATAAAGCGGAAATTGATTTGGATAAGTCGGTGGATTTATACGACGATAGCGTATACGCAAAGGCGGCGGAGAATTTGAAAAAATTTGAGGCGGACGGCGTATATATAACGGACAACCGCAAGAAATATTATTTTTACCGTCAAATTAT